>NZ_JBFTNE010000170.1:0-16367 GCF_056397325.1 Cupriavidus sp. 05N39 | reverse complement strand
CACCAACCGTCTGCGACGATGTCGGCCACATGCGGGTGCGTTGTCTGTTGGCGTGCGGGACAGGGACAAAGCATAAAAAAAACGGGACCAGCGACTGGCCCCGTTCCTTTCAACGCGTGCTGCTCGCTGGCGGCAATCAGCCCGCCGTCTTCTCTTCCTGGTGATAGCGCGTGACGCGTTCCACCTCGTTCTTTGACCCAAGGATCACCGACACGCGCTGGTGCAGTTTCTCCGGCTGGATGTCCAGGATGCGCTCAACACCGTTGGTGGCCGCGCCGCCGGCTTGCTCGACCAGCATCGCCATGGGGTTGGCTTCGTACATCAGGCGCAGCTTGCCGGGTTTTTCCGGTTCGCGCTTGTCCCACGGGTACATGAAGATGCCGCCGCGSGTSAGGATGCGGTGTACGTCGGCCACCATCGAGGCGATCCAGCGCATGTTGAAGTTCTTGCCGCGCGGGCCTTCGTCGCCGGCCAGGCATTCGTCGATATAGCGGCGCACGGGCGGGGCCCAGTGGCGCATGTTGGACATGTTGATCGCGAATTCCTTGGTGTCTTCCGGGATCATCACGTCGGATTGCGTCAGCACGAAGCTGCCGGCTTCGCGGTCCAGCGTGAACATGTGCACGCCGTTGCCGACGGTCAGCACCAGCGTGGTCTGCGGGCCGTACACGGCGTAGCCGGCGGCGACCTGGCGGCTGCCGGCCTGCATGAAGTCGGTCTCGGTTACGGTCTGGCCCGGCTTGGGCATGTGCAGTACCGAGAAGATGGTGCCGATCGACACGTTCACGTCGATGTTGGACGAGCCGTCGAGCGGATCGAACAGCAGCAGGTATTCGCCCTTGGGATAGCGGTTCGGGATCTCGTAGAAGCTGTCCATTTCCTCCGAGGCCATGGCGGCGAGGTGGCCGCCCCATTCATTGGCGTCGAGCAGGACTTCGTTGGCGATCACGTCCAGCTTTTGCTGGGTTTCGCCTTGCACGTTGCCGGTGCCGGCGGAGCCGAGGATGCCGGCGAGGGCGCCCTTGCTGACGGAATTCGAAATGGCCTTGCAGGCGCGCGCCACCACTTCGATCAGCAGCCGCAGTTCGGGCTCGATCGTGTTGTGCTTGCGCTGCTCCTCGACCAGGTAGCGGGTGAGGCTGATGCGACTCATGGGGATTCTCCTTGAATGGCGGCAATTCTACATGGGCGCCAGCCCGGCCGGCCACTGGGGCGGGCCCGCGGCCTGCCGGTGGCGGGCGGGCGGGGGCCCGCCATCCGCCACCAACCGCTGTGCTGCGTTACGCCGCCAGCGCCTTGCTGACGATCTCGCGGACGTCGCGCGACAGGTCGCTGGCCGCGGCCACCTGCTCCAGCGCCGCGCGCATGCGGTCGCGCAGCGGCAGGGCATATTTCTGCCAGCGGTCCATGACCCGCGCCAGGCGCGAGGCCACCTGCGGGTTGATGGCGTCCAGCGCCAGCACCTGCTCGGCCCAGAAGGCATAGCCCGAGCCGTCCTCGGCATGGAACTGCGCCGGGTTGGCCGCGCAGAAGCTGAAGATCAGCGAGCGCGCGCGGTTGGGGTTGCGCAGGTTGAAGGCCGGGTGCTGCATCAGCGCGCGCACGGTCTCGATGGTGCGCTTGCCTGCGTGGCCGGCGGCCTGCGGCCCGACGGTGCCGCGCTGCATGCCTTGCAGCGAGAACCATTTGTCGATCACCAGCGCGTCCTGCTCGAAGCGCTGGTAGAAATCCGCCAGCGCGGCTTCGCGCCCCGGCGCGAAGGTGTTCACCATCGCGCTCAGCGCGGCGAAGCGGTCCGTCATATTGTCGGCGGCCTGGTACTGCGCCTCGGCCAGCGCCTGCATGGCGGCGTCGCCGCTGTCGGCCAGGTAGCCCAGTGCCAGGTTGCGCAGTGCGCGCTTGCCCGCGGACACGGCGTCCGGGCTGTAGGCGCCGGGCGTGGCATTGGCTTCGAAGGCGGCCAGCCAGTCGGCCTTCAGCGCACGCGCCAGCGCTTCGCGCATGAACTGGCGCGCGCGGTGGATGGCGGCCGGATCGGCCACGCCCATGCGCTCGGCGAGGTAGGCCTCGGCCGGCAGCGTCAGCGTCTGTTCGCGGAAGGCGGGGCTGAGTTGCGCATCGTTGAGCACGGTGCGCAGTGCCGCCACCAGTGCCGGGTCGAGGTTGAGCTCGTGGCCGGCCTGGGACTGCGCCACCAGTTGCAACAGGGCGCGCGTGGTCAGGCGCTGGCCCGCTTCCCAGCGGTTGAACGGGTCGCTGTCGTGGGCCAGCAGGAAGGTGAGCAGTGCCTCGCTGTAGTCGGCATCGACGATGACCGGCGCGGAGAAGTCGCGCAGCAGCGACGCCAGCGGGGGCTCGGCGCCGCGCGGCAGGTTGACAAAGCGGAAGCTTTGCTCGGCTTCGGTGAAGTCCAGCACGCGCGTGGTGGCGCCGGGCTGGCTTTCGCCTTCGAGTTGCAGCGGCAGGTCTTTCCCGTCGGCGTCGATCAGGCCCAGCGCAAAGGGGATGTGGAAAGGCAGTTTGTCCGGCGTGCCGGGATGCGTTTCGATGCCCACCTTGGGGCAGCTTTGCGACAGCGTCAGCGTCAGGCTGCCGTTGGCGCCATCCCAGGCGGTGCGCACGGTAACCACCGGTGTGCCGGCCTGGCTGTACCAGCGGCCGAACTGGGTCAGGTCGCGCCCGTTGGCGTCGGCCATGGCCGCACGGAAATCGTCGCAGGTCACGGCCTGTCCGTCATGGCGCCGGAAGTACAGGTCCATGCCCTTGCGGAAACCATCGCGGCCCAGCAGGGTCTGGTACATGCGCACGACTTCGGCGCCTTTTTCATACACCGTCACGGTGTAGAAGTTGTTGATTTCCTCGTAACTGTCGGGACGCACCGGATGCGCCATGGGGCCGGCGTCCTCGGGGAACTGCACCTGGCGCAGCATGCGCACGTCCTCGATGCGCTTGACCGCGCGGCCGGATTCGGAGCCCATCATGTCGGCCGAGAATTCCTGGTCGCGGAATACCGTCAGGCCTTCCTTGAGCGAGAGCTGGAACCAGTCGCGGCAGGTCACGCGGTTGCCGGTCCAGTTGTGGAAATACTCGTGCCCGACCACCGATTCGATATTGCCGAAGTCGGTGTCGGTGGCGGTCTGGGCGTTGGCCAGCACGTACTTGGTGTTGAAGATGTTGAGGCCCTTGTTCTCCATCGCGCCCATGTTGAAGTCGCCCACCGCGACGATCATGAAGCGGTCGAGATCCAGCTCCAGGCCGAAGCGCCGCTCGTCCCAGCGGATCGAGTGGATCAGCGAATCCATGGCGTGCCGCGTCTTGGGCAGGTCCTGCGGCTCCACCCAGACCTGCAGCAGCTTTTCCTTGCCGGAGGCGGAGGCGATGCGTTCCTCGATGCACTCCAGTTTGCCGGCCACCAGCGCGAACAGGTAGGCGGGTTTCTTGAACGGGTCTTCCCAGACGGCTTCGTGGCGCCCGTCCGGCAGCTCGCGCTCGCCGATCAGGTTGCCGTTGGACAGCAGCACGGGGTAGGCCGCGCGTTGCGCGCGCAGCGTGACCCGGAAGGTCGACATCACGTCGGGGCGATCCAGGTAATAGGTGATCTTGCGGAAGCCCTCGGCTTCGCACTGGGTGAAGAAGTTGCCGTTGGACACATAGAGCCCGGACAGCGACGTATTGGCGGCCGGCTGGCAGGCGGTGACGATTTCCAGCGTGCCTTGCGCGGGAAGTTCGGGCAGGGTCAGGCTGTCCGCTTCCTGGCGCGCGCCATCCAGCGGCTTGCCGTCGAGGCTGACGCCGACCAGTTCCAGTTCCTCGCCGGCCAGCACCAGCGGGCCCGGTCCCTGGCGGGTGAAACGCAAGGTATTGGTGACCACCGTGCGGGCGGGATCGAGTTCAAGCACAAGGTCGACGTGCTCAAATGCGAAGGCCGGCGGAGTATAGTCTTTGCGGTGGACGGTAACGGGCGTGTCGGTGCGCAGCATGGAAGAATCCTGTCCTCTGTGGGCCACTTTGGGCGGCTTGGTCGCCATGGGCACGGGGGGAGGGAGGGGCGCAGCCCCTGCCGGGCCGCGCGCCCAGGCACTGAAAAACCCATTGTAGCCAAGCGGCGGGACGACGGCTCGGATGCGCCGCGGCGCCGCGGAATTTCGCCCGCCCGGCACGGTCTGAATCACGTGGCTAACAACAATCGGTGTGGGGGCATCATGACCGGACTATGGTTTTGCAGGGAATGGAGCCGGCTGGCCGGCAGGGGCTTGCGCGGCAGCAGGCTGGTGGCGGGCATGGCCCTGCTTGGCGTGGCGCTGCTGTCCGGCTGCGCCAGCACCGTCACCACGGAGGTGACGGCCTTCAGCCAGGGCAACTGGCAGAACGATCCGCCGCGCACCTATGCCTTTGATCACGGGGCAGGCAAGGAGGGCCGGTTCGAGGACCAGACCTACGAGCAATGGCTGGCGCAGGCGTTGACGGGGGTCGGCTTCGAACAGGTGGCGCGCCCGCAGGCGCACTACCTCGTCAATATGGAATACGACAGCAACTCGGGGCTGATGCGGGTGCAGGAGACCGTGTACCCTGATCCCTGGTATGGCGGCCCGTACTGGGGGCCTTACTACCGCCCTTGGGGACCCTGGGGCTGGGGCGGTCCGGGCTACTGGCCGCCGCAAACCGTCGTGCGCGATGTGCCGGTGACGCAGTCCACGCTGCGCGTGTTCTTCAAGGATGCGGCTACGGGGCGCCGTGTGTACCAGGTTACCGCGGGATGCACCTCTGGGAGGGGCTTCGCGCCGGGCTTGCGTGAGCTAGAATGACGGCTCGATTTTTCGGCCCGAGCCGCCGGCGCCCGTTTTTGAAAGCTGCAATGGAAGATTCCGGCAAGCACGCCGGATACGACCTGCGTGGCCCCGGCGGGCACTGGCTGGGCCACTTCCTGGACGAGCATAATGACCAGCAAGACCGGCGGTGATGCACCGCAACATGCCCCCAATAGTCCTGAAGCGCAATTGCGCCTGGCCGCGCTGGAATACCACCGCAGCCCGACCAAGGGCAAGATCCAGGTAACCGCGACCAAGGCACTGTCCAACCAGCGCGACCTGTCCCTGGCCTACTCGCCCGGCGTGGCTTACGCCTGCGAGGAAATCGCCAAGGATCCGGCGATGGCCGCCGAGTACACCTCGCGCGGCAACCTGGTGGCGGTGATCACCAACGGTACCGCCGTGCTTGGCATGGGCGATATCGGTCCCCTSGCCGGCAAGCCGGTGATGGAAGGCAAGGGCTGCCTGTTCAAGAAATTCGCCGGCATCGACGTGTTCGACATCGAACTCGATGCGCGCGACCCGGACAAGATCGTCGAGATCGTGGCGGCGCTGGAGCCGACCCTGGGCGGCGTCAACCTCGAGGACATCAAGGCGCCCGAGTGCTTCTACATCGAGAAGAAGCTGCGCGAGCGCATGAATATTCCCGTCTTCCACGACGACCAGCACGGTACCGCCATCATCTCGGCGGCGGCACTGCTCAATGGCCTGAAGGTGGTGGGCAAGGATATCGCCAAGGTCAGGCTGGCGGTATCGGGCGCCGGCGCGGCGGCCATCGCCTGCCTGGACACCATGGTGAGCCTGGGCGTGACCCGCACCAATGTCTCCGTGGTGGATTCCAAGGGCGTGATCTATGTCGGCCGCGACGCCAACATGGAGCCCAACAAGGCCCGCTACGCACAGGAAACCTCGGCCCGCACCCTGGCCGACGTGGTCGACGGCGCCGACGTGTTCCTGGGTTGCTCGGCTGCCGGCGTGCTGACCGCCGAGATGGTCAAGACCATGGCCGACAAGCCGATCATCCTGGCGCTGGCCAACCCGGAACCGGAAATCCGCCCGGAAGTGGCCAAGGCCGCCCGCCCGGACTGCATCATCGCCACCGGCCGTTCGGACTATCCGAACCAGGTCAACAACGTGCTGTGCTTCCCGTACATCTTCCGCGGCGCGCTCGATTGCGGCGCCACCAAGATCACGGAGGAAATGAAGCTGGCCTGCGTCAAGGCCATTGCCGAGCTGGCCGAAGCCGAGCTGAACGACGCCGTTGCCGCCGCCTATGGCGGCCAGGAACTGAAGTTTGGCCCCGACTACATTATCCCGACGCCGTTCGACCAGCGCCTGATCGAGAAGATCGCGCCGGCGGTGGCCAAGGCCGCTGAAGAATCCGGCGTGGCCACGCGTCCCATCAAGGACCTGGAGGCCTACCGCCAGCAGCTCACCCAGTACGTCTACCATACCGGCCTGATCATGAAGCCGGTGTTCACGGCCGCCAAGGCCGCGCCCAAGCGCGTGGTCTACGCCGAGGGCGAGGAAGAGCGCGTGCTGCGCGCGGTGCAGACCGTGGTGGACGAAGGCCTGGCGCGCCCGATCCTGATCGGCCGCCCGCACGTGATCCAGATGCGCATCGAGAAAGCGGGCTTGCGCCTGAAGGCCGGCGYGGACTTCGAGCTGATCAACCCGGAAGACGATCCGCGCTACCGCGCCTACCACGAGGCCTAYCACGCGCTGCGCGGCCGCGACGGCGTGACGCCCGACATGGCCAAGGTGGCGCTGCGCCGCTCCAATACGCTGATCGGCACCATGCTGATGCATATGGGTGACGCCGACGCGCTGCTGTGCGGCACCGTGGGCCGCTTCGAAGCCCACCTGGAGCACGTGCGGGACGTGATCGGCCTGGCGCCGGGCGCCAAGGTGTTCGCCGCGATGAACGCGCTGATGCTTGAGAAGTACACGCTGTTCATCACCGACACCTTCGTCAATGACGACCCCACCGCCGAGGAACTGGCCGCCATCACGCAGCTGGCTGCCGAGGAAATCGCGCGTTTCGGCCAGCATCCGAAGGTGGCGCTGATGTCGCACTCGATGTTCGGCTCGTCGAACCGGCCGTCGGCCCGGAAGATGCGCGCGGCCCAGGAGATCCTGGCCCGCGAGGCGCCGCACCTGGAAGTGGAAGGCGAGATGCAGGGCGACGCCGCCCTGGTCGAGGATGTACGCCGCCACTTCCTGCCTGGCACCAAGCTGGCTGGCAGCGCCAACCTGCTGTCAACCTGCTCAAGATCACGGGCGGACAGGGTGTCACCATTGGTCCGATCCTGCTGGGCGCGGCCAAGCCGGTGCACATCCTCAACCCGCAAGCCACCACGCGCCGCATCGTCAATATGACGGCGGTAGCGGTGGCGGAAGCCAACGCGCTGCGTTAGTAACGGTCCTCAACAGCAGCAGTGGGTGGCAAGTCAGCATGGCCGTCCTTCCACGAAGGGGGATGTGTTAAGTAAACCATGCACGTATTGCAGCATGCCGCGGGAGTGGCCAAAAGCGGGGGGCAAGTCCGTCAGAAAAAGGGAGGATTGTCTACTGACACTATCGGAGCATCCGCTGGCGCGGCTGTGCAATCGGTGCTGTGGGTTCCGGCGCAAGCGGCGGCGAAACCCGTGCTTTCTCGTGGAGAACTTCGTCCTGTCCATCCGCTGTGCCAGCAGAACAGAACCGCGATGGCGGGTCGCCGGCGCAGCGGACGCATTCACACGAGTGTATATTTCCCGGGATTGCCGGCACCGGGGGCCCACGAAACCGCACGCTGCTTCGCATGGGATTGCTCCCGGTGGCAGGCTTCCAGCCGTTGCGGTGGCGTTCCTGGCTGGCCAAGCACAGCAATTTTACCCCTGGCAGCGTAACCAATACGGCCATTGCCAACTTCGGCTGCTGATTCTGCTTTTCTGCGACACAACCCTATCGGGTGCTCATGTATGCATTGAATAAAGCTTCAACTCGGATTGGGGTGTCAACGTTCAGGTGTCATATGTCAGCCGGACCCATACCACGATCTCCCCAGGAGACACCGATGCATCGGGCTCGTCTGGCAACGGGCTGGGCGATGTGCGCGTGGTCGGTCGCTACCAGGGGCTTCTGGAGAGAAAGAACTTTGGCTCGCAGTTCGGCGTCAAGCAACCGGCTGGTTCCACCAGAATTTTGATTCGGGGCCTTCAGCCGGAACCCCACTCGAGGGAGCACTTGCAAGAGGTAGAGCAGCAGTTTCTCCAGGGCGACTTTTCGGATCCTACCCACATTCACGGCAAAGACATGCCCGGTGCATCCGAACTTCGTGCGGCCAAAGCAAGTCAAATCGCCATTGGGTATCGAGATGTTGAAAGGGGGGCGAGCTAGTCTATTGAACATCGGCCCCCAAGTTGGCCGCTGCCCTGGACAAATGGTTTGACGCCCATTTCTCCGACCATGGCCCGGATGCCATTGAAGGTCATCAGCATCATCACGGCGACATGCCCTAAGAGGCAACCATACTCGACGGTACCCTGAGCCTTTCAGGCCGCCGGTGTCGGCCTACCGCTGAGGTAGTTGATAGACACGGCAAATATTTCGATAGCCGAACTGGTGGCATGCATGTTGGCAGGCGGCTCCGTCGGCTCGTGCCGTCAGCGGAACGCGCACAACGGCAACTTTCATCGAGATGACTTCCAATGAAGAAGCTGCTTAGCCCCCACGAGATTGCAGTGCTTTTGGTGCTGTTCAGCGCGCCTGGCCAAGTCCCACTCGCCGACCCTGACGCAATCATTCTCCAACAAGAGTTGTTGGCGGAAGTCGTCGAAACGTCTTCCGCCGGTACCGAGTACCGACTGACCCCCGAAGGTAAGGCACTACTCCAGCGCCTGGGAATAAGGCACGCCGCCACTCCCGCCGCACCGGAAGCTGGATTGTCGCGCAGGACATCCAGTTCGGCGACGTGCTGATCGACAGCTTGCCACAGTAGATAAGGCTAGCCGCGCAGGGTGACGAACACCTCGTCGAGATGCCACGCGCTGCCGGAATTGGAGCGAGCCGCCTTGGCGCGATGTGCGAAGCCCGCGCCGAACTTGTCGCACCAGCGGCGGACCGTCTCGTAGCTGACGATCACGCCGCGCTCGAACAGCAACTCTTCGATGATTTGGTGACTTTGATATGGCATTTTCCAAACCACAGTCCTCACCGAAGACGCCTGATGCAATCTCGGCAGCGCGGATGTCTTCGATCTGCCGCTAGACTGCAACCCCCGCCCCAAGGTCGGGCGGGGTATGCGGCACTGCTTTGTCTGTCGTTGTCATGGTGTTGTCAACCCCACAGGTTCTAATCATTGCGATGTCACGCATTGCCGGGCGCCAGCCGTGATAGAAAGATGAAGTACATCGCTCGCGTAAACGATCACTCGATATTTCCCATATAAATCATCTAGACGTCGAGATTAATAGATGCGCCATGACCATTCTCTGGATGAGCATGAACACCGGTGAGCGCCACTCTAGCCTTCACTGCTTCCGCTTTGCGGCGAGAGCGGATGGCGGTCTTCACGCACGTGCAGTGCTCCCAGAAGTCGCGACGCGCAGCCTCGAATTACAACCACTACGCTGCGTATTAAAGCAACACTACACAGAGGCAGACACACATACGGAGCGCGTCGATGCTGATCAGGAACGCTCGCGTCGTCACGCGAGATGAAGAACTTACAGGCTCCTTGCGTATCGAAGACGGCCTCATCCGCGATCTGGAGCGCGGCATCACGTCCGCTCGCGAGGCCGCTGACTGGGACGGCGACTATCTGTTGCCTGGCCTGATCAAACTGCACACGGACAATCTCGAGAAACATCTCGTGCCGCGTCCCGGCGTGCGGTGGAACATCGGACGCGGCGTTCGTGATTCGCGATGCGCAGGTGGACCGCGCCCAGCATCACGACCGTCTTCACCAGATGGTGTCGTTCCTGTTGATCGCCACCTTCGTACCGGTCGCTTGCACCGAACGCGTTTCCGCCTATCTGCGCAGCCTCGTTATGTGAGTGCGGGGCAAGCGCAGTCGCTGTCACCTCAACATTGAATTGCGAGATTTTATGCTGATTAATCATGGCGTCTCTGCGGATCCGTGGACGCTCGGCCGTGTCTTGTCAGAATAGCCGGAGATCCATTCGACGGCAGTGGTTCGCGCTAGCGACTTTGGCCGCTACACCTATCTCGGCCCACGCAGTCATGTTGCCGAATCAGTAATCGGCGACTACGGCTATGCGATGGGCGACAATCAGATCGCCCACGCACTCATCGGCAAGTTCGCCAACATCGCCACCGGCGTGCGCATCAACCCGCCCAACCACCCGTCGTGGCGGGCGACCCACCACCACTTTACCTATCGCTCACGCTCGTATGGGCTCTCGCTCGACGACGACGCCGGCATCTTCCAATGGCGCGCGCAGGACAGGGTCGAGATCGGTCACGATGTGTGGCTCGGCCATGACGCCATCATCATGCCCGGTGTCACTATCGGCACGGGGGCAGCCGTCGGTTCAGGAGCGGTCGTGACCAAAGATGTGCCGCCATTCGCTATCGTCGTCGGAGTGCCGGCGCGCGTGCTGCGCTTTCGCGTCGACACGCACACTTCAGAACGGCTGCAGCAGATCGCCTGGTGGCACTGGAACCCCGAGCAAATCGATGCGGCCTTGGCCGATTTCCGCGAGCTCACTGCGGTCGAGTTCGCCGAGAAGTACGGCGGCCAACTTCGCGCGGAAAGTGGGGAAAATGCCTGAGTGGCGATTTTGCCTAGCTAGCAGGGTGCTGAAGTACTCGCTGCGCACGGGCAGAGCTTCCCGCTGCGCAGCTCGTATGCCCAGCATTTTTCACAATCCGGAAGCCAGCCGCCATTTCATCGGTTTTCCAGCGGTTTGGCGCCCGTTTTCGGCTCACTCGCCAAGCATTACTCCCACTGCGGACGGATTTTCATTGGCCTGTATCGCTATACGCGCAAGCCCATGTACGTCTCCCTCAAGCTCATACTTCTGGGTTGAGCGATGTCGTTCGGCTTCCCGGGCTTGCACAACTACGCCATCATCGTCGGAGTCGCTTTCCACTTGCGCGTAGTCTTTGGGGAGGAGCCTTGGCTTGCACACACGCATGGTGCCAAGTGGTACGAGTACGCCCGCCAAGTGCCACGCTGGCTCCTTTGAGCGCCTTGGAGGCACGTCATATGGCAAGCGATGGTCGCAGCGAGAAGGCGGACACGGGCATGGTGCCGCAAGTCGCAAACCGCGGGATCATGCGTCGCGCCAGATCCCGCTAGATACCGCTGAACCAGTTGTAGCCCTGGTCTTCCCAGTAGCCGCCCGGGTTCTCGTTGGTGACGAACAGGGCGGCGATGTGCTTGGGATTCTTGAAGCCCAGCTTGGTCGGCACGCGCAGCTTGAGCGGATAGCCGTACTTGGCGGGCAAGGGCGCGCTTCCGAAGTCCAGCGCCAGGAGGGTCTGCGGATGCAGCGCCGTCTCCATGTCGAGGCTGGAGTAGTAGCGGTCCGCGCATTTGAAGCCGACATAGCGCGCCGTTGTGTCCGCGCCGATGCGCTGCAGGAATGTGCGCAGCGGCACACCGCGCCATTCACCGATGGCGCTCCAGCCTTCGATGCAGATATGGCGCGTGATATGGCCCGCCTGCGGCAGCGCGCGCAGCCGCGCGAGGTTCCAGGGCCGCTTGTCGGTAACCAGGCCGGAGACTTCCAACTGGTAGTCATTGCCGTCCACCTCGGGTACGTCGAACTCCTGGTAGAAGGCGTTGAAGGGAAACGGCTGGGTGATCTGGCCGCGTGCATAGCTGGGCGCCAGCCGGTTGCGGTTGAACAGCCAGGCCTGCACGCGGTCGTTCCAGCGCGACATGGACCACAGCACCTTGTCAACGGTGTCGCCGTCCTGCAGCGTGCAACCGGCCAGCATCGACAGCGCGCCCAGCGACAGCGAGGAGCGCAGGAAATTGCGCCGCTCCAGGCGCGCGAGTTGCGGCCGGAAGTCGGCCACGCTGAGGCGCTGGTGCGGGGGCTGGATGATGCTGGCGGTTTCACGGCCGGCTTCGCGGGCCGGGTCATCGTGGCGCGCGCCTGGCGCCTCGCGGGTCGCATCGGTCATGCTTTGGCCTCTCCACGATGGCCGCGCGGGGCGCGGCCGGTGAACATCGGCAGAAGGGTGGATGGCACCACGATCACCAGGGCCAGGTGCACGGCGACGAAGCCGACGATGCCCGCCATGGCGAAGAAGTGCACGCGGCGCGCGGTATCGAAACCGCCGAACAGATCCGCCAGCCAGTACAGTTGCACCGGCTTCCAGATCGCCAGCCCGGACGCCACCACCGCCACGCCCAGTAGCAGCACCGCCGCATACATCATCCGCTGCACCGCGTTGTAGGCGCCGGGGCGGTGCGGCAGCCTCAGGCGCAGCGCCAGGCCCGCGTCGCGCAGCACGGCGCCGGGGCCCAGCGGCAGGAAATGGCGGCGGAAGTGGCCTGTGACCATGCCGTAGCCCAGGTACAGCAGTCCGTTGGCGCACAGCAGCCACATCGCGGCGAAGTGCCAGGCGATCGAGCCACCCAGCCAGCCCCCCACCGTGGCCCACGCCGGGAAGCGGAAGCCGAACAGCGGCGAGGCGTTGTAGATGGCCCAGCCGCTCATCACCATGCAGGTCATGGCAAAGGCATTGATCCAGTGCGTGGCGCGTACCGCCAGTGGATGGACAACGGCGCGGCGCTTGCACGCGGGGGAGGCTGGCTTGCGCATGGCGGGACTGCCTTACATGGGTGGCACGACACCGTTCTTGCCGGCGGAGATGAAGCGCGCGCTCAGCGCGCCGTCGGCCGTCTTGCTGGCGAACAGCACCACGTGGGTGCCTGGCACCAGCAGCGAGCGGTCGCCAGGTTCGAGGTTGACAATGGGCACGTCGGCCGGGATCACGATGCGCTTCTCGCCTTCGAGATACTTCACGGTGATGGTGCGGCCGTTGCTCACCACCACGCTGCCGACGGTGCCGTTGGTCATGCTGCTGTTCTTGCCCAGGTCCCACGCGCGGTGGCCCTCGCCGGTGCCGCGCATACTGGGCGGGAATACATGCACCTCGAGCGCCTTGAGCGAGCCGTCGGCCTGCGGCACCGCCGCCGTGCCGATGTAGCTGCCGGACTGGATCTCGTCCACCTTGGCCAGCGTCACGGCGCGCACGGCGGTGTCCTTGGCGAGGGCCACGTCCAGGTCCTGCCCCGCGCGCGTGCGTACCTTCAGCGTGTCGCCGGAGAGGGCGGTGATGGTGCCGCGCACGCCGGTCGGGGCGGTGGCGGGCGCGTTGGCCGGGGCAGCCGCGGCGTTCTGGGCCAGCGCGGCGGGCGCGCCGGCGACGGCGGCGCCGGCCAGCAGGGTGGCGGCCAGCACGGTGCGCGCCAGCTTGCTCGAAACGAAGGTCATGCTGTTTCTCCGAGGGAAAATTGCTGATAGGTTAGGATGGCACCCGGGTCGTTCTGGTGACTTTTTGATGACAAAGGTGTCATCGACCTGCTGCGGCGCCGTCGCTAGAATGGCAGTTCGACCGCTGCTCCCCACCGCGTCCCTCAACCGCGTCCCCCACCCGCATCATGAGCATCCTCGTCATCGAAGACGATCCCAAGACCGGCGACTATCTCCGCAAAGGCCTGCGCGAGAGCGGCTACACCGTGGACCTGGCGCGCACCGGCACGGACGGCCTGCACTTGGCGCTGGAGCACCGCTATGACCTCGTCGTGCTCGACGTGATGCTGCCGGGCATGGATGGCTGGGAGATCATGCGCTCGCTGCGCGCCCAGCGCGACCTGCCGGTGATCTTCCTGACCGCGCGCGACCACGTCAACGACCGCATCCGCGGCCTCGAACTCGGCGCCGACGACTATCTCGTCAAGCCGTTCTCCTTCGTCGAGCTGCTGCTGCGCGTGCGCACGCTGCTGCGGCGCGGCGTGGTGCGCGAGGCGGAGGCGTTCGAGTACGCCGACCTCAAGCTCGACGTCCTGCGCCGCAAGGTGATGCGGCAAGGCGTGGAGATCGCGCTGACCAACAAGGAGTTCCTGCTGCTGCACCTGCTGGTCAAGCGGCAGGGCGAGGCGCTCCCGCGCACGCTGATCGCCGCCGAGGTGTGGGACATGAACTTCGACAGCGACACCAATGTCGTCGACGTGGCCATCAAGCGGCTGCGGGCCAAGGTCGACCAGCCGTTCGAGAGGAAGCTGATCCACACCGTGCGCAGCATCGGCTACACCTTCGGCGAAGGCGCATGAACGTCTGGCTCCAGCGCCCGCACTCGCTGGTGGCGCGCACCATGCTCCTGTTCGCGCTGATCGCCTGCGCGGTGATCGTCGCGCTGGGCGCGTACTTCTACGACTCCGCCAGGACCTCGATGGAAGCGCGCGCCGACCTGCAGCTTATCGGGCGCGTGACACATTTCCGCCGGCTGGCGCGCAGCGTCTACACGATCTCCGAGCTCAAGGACCGGCCGCTGCTGTTCGAGACCATGCTCGGCGCCGAGCGCGACGTGCTGCTCTTCCGCAGGCCGGGCGAGCCACCCTTCATCCACGTCAACCCGGACGACCTGCCGGTGCCGCCGGCGCTTGCCGCGCTGACCCCCGCGGACGGCGCCAGCCTCACCGCCGCCAGCATCCTGCGCACGCAGCTCGACAGCGGCGTGCCGATCCACTGGGCCGCGGCGCGGGCGCGCTCGAACGACGACGGCAGCGTGGTCGAGGTGATCGCGGCCCATCCGATGAACAACGAAGCGCAGATGCTGGCCGCCTACCGCGACCGCGTTCTGCTGGCCACGCTGGTGGGCATGCTGGCGGCCACCGCGCTCGCGTTCCTCGCCATCCGGCGCGGGTTGCGGCCGGTGGGCAGCATCGCCGCGCGCGCGTCACAGATCAGTCCCGTCAGCCTGGCGGTGCGGCTCGACGAGCATGGCGCGCCGGACGAGCTGCGCAGCCTGGTGCGCGCCTTTAATGCCATGCTCGACCGTCTGGGCGAAGGCTACGAACGTCTCTCGCAGTTCTCGGCCGACCTGGCGCACGAGATCCGCACACCGGTGGGCGCGCTGATCGGGCAGACGCAGGTGACGCTGAGCCAGCCGCGCAAGCCGGAGGAATACCGGGAGGTGCTTGAGTCCAACTTGGAGGAGCTCGGCCGGCTGAGGCATATCGCGGAGAACATCCTGTTTCTCGCGCAGGCGGACCACGCGCGGCTGACCATCGAGCAGTCGGCGGTGCCGCTGCGGTCGGAGTTGCACAAGATCGCGGAATACTTCGAGGGGATCGCCGACGAGAAGGGAATGCGCTTCGATGTGGAGGCCGACGGCACGCTCTGGGCCAATGCGCTGCTGTGCCGCCGCGCCATCAACAACCTCGTCGTCAACGCGGTGCGCTATGGCGCGCCGGGCAGCGTGGTGCGCCTGAGCGGCGTGCAGCAGGCCGACGGCACGCTGATCTGCGTGGAAAACCGTGGCGAGCCGATCCCGCCGGCCCAGCTCGGCCGGCTGTTCGACCGTTTCTACCGCGGCGATGCCGCGCGCAGCGGGCTCACCGAGTCCAGCGGCCTGGGCCTGGCCATCGTCAAGGCCATCATGGGCCTGCACAAGGGGCAGGCCGATGCTGCCTGCCCGGAGCCGGGC
The DNA here is from genome assembly GCF_056397325.1 of Cupriavidus sp. 05N39. Classification (NCBI taxonomy): domain Bacteria; kingdom Pseudomonadati; phylum Pseudomonadota; class Betaproteobacteria; order Burkholderiales; family Burkholderiaceae; genus Cupriavidus; species Cupriavidus sp. 05N39. Next base: position 885 of record NZ_JBFTNE010000170.1, on the reverse strand, counting down.
CTGATCCGGTTCACGCTGCATTTCCCGCTGGCGCCGGCCAGCAGGGCAGGCGCGCGCATGGAGAGTAGCTCTCGCGGGCCGTAGACCGGGCAGCCGAGCCGGTGCCGTCTGTGCGGGTGAAGTGCTGTTTGATTTCTCCTGAACATACTGCGCAATCTGCAACACAGACCCGAGCCGCTGCTTGTTGTCCACAATCGCGCCTCCAGGTTCGGCCCGAAGTCGGCGTAACTGTCGCGGATCAGGCCCGCACGCGGGATTCAGACCCGGCAGCAACGGTTGTGACCCGGCTGACCCCATTCACGGGAAACGAGGCCCGGAGTCTTTTGCCCTACGCGAAGCCCGTCTTAGCATGACAACGCCACGGACGGGATTAGCCGGCCGTGGACCTACCCTCGGGAGACGCGATACCGACCCTCACCCTTCCGTTGCGCATCCCTATCCAGCGCCCGCTCCGCCTCATCACCCGTCGCACCCTTGTAAATGAGATGCACCCCAATCGCCAGCGAATCATGGAGGATTTCTTGGAGGGCCTTCCATGCACTGAACGGGTCGCGGAAGCAGCCGCGTATCCTGCGCTGAGCCGCAGGTGCGGCTCATAGCCGTGGGCAAAGGCCATGGATTGGCATGCGCGCGCGCCTACGTCTTGCTGGTCCAGCCGATCCGATGCCGCTCCTGTGTGGCCTGGTGCCGCGCATCGTCTTCCGTATGCAGGTAAGCGCTGGTGGTCGAGATGGACGCGTGCCCGAAATTGTCCCGCACGAAACGCAGGTCCACCTGCTGGTCGGTCATGTGCGACCCCGCGGTATGGCGCAGCCAGTGCGCCGAGGCGCTGGCGAGCACCGCGGCCCGGCTTTCCCACTCGGGGCCGCGCGCGCGCAGGCGCGC
>NZ_JBFTNE010000169.1:0-9312 GCF_056397325.1 Cupriavidus sp. 05N39 | reverse complement strand
CAACACCGCCACAGCCAACTCAGTGGACCAATTCGGCCGGAAGACTTCGAGTGGCAGGGACGAGAGGTGCAGGCAGATCCAGAGGCGCAACATGACGGTGAAGCAGGATCGGCGACGGTTCCAGCAGGACGCGCACGGGCAGGTCCTGCCGCGGGCCGCGCCGCTTGATGAAGGAGAGATCGACGCCGCCGGCCGCGGGCGCAACGCCAATGCGCAGTGGCGCTGGCGAAGCGTCGCGTGCACAGGCCAGTGGACGCATGAGGCAAAACAGCGCCTCGCCACTCTGTGCGGCCAGGTGCAGGCGGCGCAGTGCGTCATTGCGGATATGGGTCTGCCAAAGGAGCACCGCACCACAGGTGCCGGCGCGCAGCAATTGCTCGGTGGCCCAAAGGGCATCAGCCGTGCGCTGGCTGCGAATCCACAGCAGACGTTCGGACGGCACGCCCCAGCTGGCCAAGGCGAGTGCCTGTGGCGTTTGCGGCGGCTGAATCAGAGCGATAGGCCGCTTACAGACCTCCGCCAGTGCGGGGCGCAGCAGGCGCAACTCCCCCACGCCCGGTTGGTGCACCAAAAGTTCGATCAGCGATGCCGTCGGCCAGCCGCCACCCGGCAGCTCGGCCGCCAGCACCGGATAGCCGGTGGCGACGGTGCGACCGCTCGCCAGGGCCAGCTGGGAGGCTTTCCATAGAGCAGGATGGATGGATTCTGGATTGGGCGTTGGCATGGCTGTTGGTTGAGTCCCTGCAATCCAGTTTACTGTATATATATACAGTGGTCACGGATTTCTTTCCTTGGCTTGAAAGTGTCGCAATAGCCGCTTATTGAGCGGGCACCGTCGAGGTTTTACTCGGGGGCGTCTCCAAAGACCCGGATGGCTAGGTCGTGCTCGAATTTGGTCGACCAAGAATCCCGAGACCCTGCCGCATACTGCATCAATACGCCTGTCTCTGGCCTCAGCACGCTGACCAGGCGATCTCATCGCCGCCGACTTTAACGTCTGCGACATGACCGGGGAACAGGAACCCGTGCCGACGACAGGCGCTTGTAAAGGCTTCGCGCTCCGCGGCAGGAAACGCCTCTAGGGTTGCCATGACAAATCCTCCAATTGACTAGCCAGCCAGCTTGCCGATGGCCGCACCAATTTGTTGCACCTTTCCAGTATCGGCATATTTCGCCCACGGATCGACGTAGCCGGCGGCTTCCACACGCTGCAGGGCGGTCTGGATCGTCCAATGATCGCCCGCTGTCAGTTCTTCCAGTTCCTCCCAGGATGCCGGCACCGAAACCCCGAGACCTGGTCGCGCGCGTGCAGAGAATGCGGACACCGTCGTCGCACCTTGGCCGTTGCACAGGTAGTCGATGTAGATCTTACCCACGCGATTGCGCGGCCCGCTCTTAGAAACGAAGCGCTGCGGAATGGTCTGGGCGATATGAAGAACGACATCTTGTGAGAACTTCTTGACCCTGGGCCACGGCAGTCTGGGCGCAATGGGCACAACGACATGCAGGCCTTTGCCACCACTGGTCTTGAGAAAGCTCACCAGGCCAAGCTCATCCAGCATAGWCTTCGTCAGCATGGCGGCGTCAAGCATGTGCCGCCATGGCACGCCATCACCGGGGTCCAGGTCGAAGATGACGCGATCCGGCTTGTCGATGGCACGCTTGGTCGCATTCCATGTATGGAACTCGATCACGTTCAGTTGCGCTGCGGCGACAATGGCCGTCTGGCTGGCGATCTCCAGGAGTGGCGGATGCCCAGCCCATAGGCTGGCATTGAGGACGTTGATCCCCGGGATCTTGATAGTCTCGGCGTGCTTCTGAAAGAACAGCTGGCCGTCGATGCCCGTTGGCCCGCGTACCAAGGCCACAGGGCGCCCGCGGAGGTGAGGCAGCAGGTGCGGCGCGATGGCTTCGTAGAAACCGACCAGGTCACCTTTCGTCATTCCGGTCGACGGGTCAATCACACGTTCCGCGTTGGATACCTTGACCGAGCGCGCTGGCCGAGGCCGGGGCTGTTCCACATCGACCGGCTGCTCTCTTGTCACGTTGCCGGCTGTCTTGTCGGCGCGCAAGGCATGAAAGACAGGATGCCGGATTCGGCCTTCTTTGGTCCACTCGGCAAACGAGATCTCGGCCACCAGCTTCGGCTTGACCCATCGGGCGGCTAAGCGCGGTGGTGGCTTTCCAAAGGGGCAGACTGGCCCTTCCAGTTCGGTCAGCATGGCGAGCAACTTGGTCAACATGGGCGAATCCAGACCGCTGCCAACGCTGCCCGCGTAGTGCAGTTTCCCGGTTTGATCGTGCACGCCAAGCAGTAGCGCGCCGAGGCCTAGTCGGCTTCCCTTCGGGGCCGTGAATCCGCAGATGACGAATTCTTGCCGCTGTTTGCATTTGAGCTTGATCCAGCTGGGCGCCCGGGCGGAGACATACGGCGCGTCGACGCGCTTGCCAATCAGGCCCTCCAAGCCCATCTGGCACGCCGCGGCAAGAAGGTCGTCAGGCGTGCCCTCAAAGTCCGCGCTGTACCTGACTCGCGTCGCAGCTGGCACGGCTATCACCTCCTTGAGCAGCGCCCTGCGCTCGGCCAACGGGACCTGTCGTAGGTCGTGGCCGTGGAAGAAGGGGAGGTCAAAGACGAAGTACTGGATGTCCTCCACCTTCGATCTATCAAACGCATTCTGCAGCGCCTGGAAGTCCGTGGTGCCCTTGTCGCTGAGTATCACGATCTCCCCATCCAGCCAGGCGGAACCGAGGCCAAGAGCGCGAATCTCCGCCGCAAGCGATTTGAGGCGCGATGTCCAGTCATGGCCGTTTCTTGTGAAGAGACGGACATCGTCGCCGTCGACCCTTGCCAACAACCGATTGCCGTCGAACTTGATCTCAAAGGCCCATTGTTCGGCGTTGCGCGGCACCGCAGAAGCGAGCGTCGCCAGTTGCGGGGCCAACGCAAGCGGAAGGGGGGCGGGGCGTGCTGCAGCGGGTACGAGTCGGCCCTGCCCCGGGCGCGAGCGACGCTGCTTTGGCACGGCAGTCTTCGCGTTACCGCCGGCAGCCGATTTGCTGTTGCCCTGGGCCAGCACGCTGTCCGGCAGGGCCTCGGTGATGTCGTACTCGGCGGCAGAGCGCGCAAACGCATCCCGCTCCTTGATCAAGAGCCACGGTTCCTGACGCTCGTCGCCGTGGCCGTGCATTCTGACCAAGGTCCAATGACCATGTAGCTTCTCACCTTGCAGCTCGAACTTCAGCTTGCCGCTCTGGTAGCCGGCCACCGGATCGCCGACCGGCATCCACGTCCCTCGATCCCAAACGATGACTGTGCCGGCCCCGTACTCCTTGGGTGGGATCACGCCTTCGAAGCTCGCATAATCCAGCGGGTGATCCTCGACATGCACGGCCATCCGCTTCTCTGCGGGATCCAGGCTGGGTCCCTTGGGGACCGCCCAACTCTTGAGGGTACCCTCAAGCTCGAGACGAAAATCGTAGTGGAGCCGGCGAGCCGCATGCTTCTGCACGACAAAGCTCAGTGCGCCGCTGGCGGCGCTCGCGGCGGACACCTGGCCGCTCGGCTCCGTCGTCGCGGCGAAGTCCCGCTTCTGACGGTATCGCTCCAGGCTCCGCGCGTTGGTAGAGGCCGACTTAGCCATGGACTGAGTTCACAAACCGGGCGGCGCGGGTTTTACCCTTTCACCTCGCGGGGATCGTGCCCGTAACTGTTGCGCATGCGGATCTGCCCGTCTCGCCCATGGACCAGCAACTCGACGCTGTCCTGCTTTGCCTCCGTCGTGCCGGCCGCGATGGCGTCCTCTAGGTCGTCATGCGCAGAAGAGGGCTCGTGGGCGCCCTCGCGTACGACATGCCATTTATCGCCGTGTGGAACGACATGCACATTCTTGTTCGCCATGACTGTCTCCGTTTCGTCGTCCTCTGTGATCGCAGTATTTCCCCGTCCTAAGCGAACGGCAATAAGCCGCTGTCCGACACTGGGTATCGCACTGGTCGCCATGTAAGTCCGACAAAAATTACACGCACATGTTCTGCCACGAAGTGCTCGCCTATCCGCAAAGTGACAGTGGAACGCCGCAGGTTCGTCGGGCACGATCTAAGCTAGATCGGTGTACTCCCGACCCGTACGGTGATCGCCATGGCTGCCCGTTCCATTGCTTCCCTCTCTCTCAGCTTCGGCCTCGTGTCGATCCCCGTGAAGATTTTCAGTGCCACGGAAAGCAACTCGGGGGTCGGCTTCAATCTGCTGCACAAGGGATGCGGTTCCAGGCTCAAGCAGCAGTATGTGTGCATCCGCGAAGATGTGGTGGTTGAGCGGTCCGAGATGGTCAAAGGCTATGAGTTCGAAGCTGACCACTACGCTGTGTTTGAGCCGGATGAACTGAAGGCGTTGGAAGACGAGGCGAAGCACACGATCGATATCGTCTCATTCATGCCGGCCGGAGCCGTCGACCCCATCTATTTCGACAAGGCCTACTACTTGGGCCCGGACAAGCGCGGTGGTAAGCCATACAACTTGTTGGCCGAAGCCATGCGAAAGACGGGGACCTGTGCGCTCGCGCAGTGGGTCTGGAAAGGCAAGCAGTACATGGTGCAGGTGCGGGCGGTCGACGAGGGCCTGGTGCTCCAGCAACTCCTCTATGCTGACGAGGTCAGATCGATGCTGGATCTGCACGTGGAGAAAGCTGAGGTCCAGCCAGCCGAGCTGGCCTTGGCGGAACAGCTGATCGAACAGAACTCGGTGGAAGGGTATGACCCGACGGCCTACAAGGATGAGGAGAAAGACCGCATCTTGGCGGCGATCGACAAGAAGATCGCCGGCAAGAAGATCGCCGTGAGCGAGGAGCGAAGCGAACCGCGGCAGGGCGCGGAAGTGATAGACCTGATGGAGGCCCTGCGCGCAAGCATGGCCCAGCGCAAACAGGGCGGAACGAAGGCACCGGCCTCAGCGGCTGCAGCGGAGGGCAAGAGAAAGAAGACCGGGAAGCGTGCCACTGCGGCGCCAGCGCCCGCTCCCGCCAAGCGAGCTTCAGCGGCGAAAAAGTGACGGGCCGATGCCGACGTACACCCTGAAGGACGCCGAGACGATGCTGGGCATCCCGCGTTCGGTGGCCACCAGGCTGGTCACCGAGGGGATCATCACGCCCACACGCGGGCCGCGCCGGAAGCTTCTCTTCACGTTTCAGGACATGGTGCTTCTCCGGACTGCCAATTCGCTGCATGGCGCCAAGATCCCAACGCGGCTGATTGTCCGCGCGCTGGCGAGGGTGAAGGCTTCTCGCGGCACTGGCCAGCCGCTGACCGGTGTGCGGATTCGTGCGATGGGCAACGAAGTGGCGACAAAGGACGAGGGTAGGGGATGGCAGGCTGTGTCGGGCCAGATGCTGATGGACTTTGAGCCAGGTGAACCGGGCGCGGCGGTCGTGGAGTCTCTGCACGATGCACGGGCGCCGGAGGCCGACGCGCAGGATTGGTTTCTCATCGGTGCCGAGCTGGAAACGGAGAAGCCGATCGACGCCGAGGCAGCATACCGGCGGGCCTTGGCGGAGGATCCAACATTTCTGGATCCCTATCTCAACCTGGGCTGCATGCTGTGCGACGCGCGCCGGTTTGGCGAGGCGACCGAACTGTACCGCTCTGGCATCTCACAGCTGCCGAGCGAACCGTTGCTCCATTTCAACCTGGCCGTGGCGCTTGAGGACCAGGAACGCCCCGGGGAGGCACTCACCAGCTATGAGCGCTGCATCCAATTGGCGCCGGATTTTGCCGACGCGCACTTCAACGCCGCTCGTATCTACGAGACGCTCGGCAATGGTATGCGGGCGATCCGACATTTCAATGAGTATCGGAAGCTGCAGCGTTAGCGCGGCCTTCATGCCACTACCCCGGCGCGCCTCAATCGAGGCAAAGACCTGCGTGGTCGAGGAGTCGCTCACCTACACCGTTCAGCGCCTCAAGAGCGCGCGGGGGAGCGGTGTGAGCAGGCCGCTAAGCGCTGCGGCCTGCCGTAGTAGCAGTCGACAGACCGATTTTGGCCCGACAGATGCGCGAGACCATGGATCGGGCCAACGCAAGATTGATCGCTGCTGGGCCCTCCAGGAGTCGCGACAATGCGATCACGATGAAAGTTCGTTGCGTCTCGATCTTGATGATCAGTTGGCAGTATTAAAGCGGATTTGACCATCGCTACCGTGCACCAGCAATTCCACTTTCTCGCGCTGAGCGAGCGCGCTCCCTGCTTTGATCGCGTCTTCCTGGGTTTCATAGTGGAATAGTGCACGTAACGCCCCTTCCCGCTTGACGTCCCAGCCTGTGCCATGAGGTATGACATGGAAATTGCCCTTGTGTGTCATGGCGATCTCCTAGAAAACAACTTCGGTCACGCCGCTAACGGGAGCGGCTGCCGAATATACCGCAGCAGGCCGCTCGGCTCCTCGATGATCAGGTCTACTCCATGGCGGGCCGCTATGGCGCTTCCGACACTCAAGGCTTCGCCTACTTCTTCAAATTCCAGGATCGCAATGGCCGCACCACATGTTTTCAAGACCCAACCTGCACGCACTGCACAGACCATAATGTCTCTTCGCATCTCAGCTTCCACTTGACGGACATGCCTGAAGCGTAGGGAAGGCTTGTAAAAAATGCCATCGGGCACTGTCCTACTTAGTCGACGGTGAAGGCAATTCGCGCAGCCGTTCAAGCGCTTCAAGCGCAGTATTGCAGTCGTCTTCGCCGCGCAGTCGCTGGGTGTCGATGTAAATCAGTATCGATCTCACCACAATGTTCTTGTCCTCACATCGGGACGATGCCCCTGAGACGCACTCGATCTCAAGCTCCGATCGCAAGCTCTCGCGGACGAGGTCAATAAACAACGTGCAGGCGGAGGGGTACAAACTGCTCTCGGATGACGCAGCAGGAAGGCCGGCTGCAACAGCCACCGGCCACAGGATGCAGAGCTGAAAGGTCAAGGTGATCAATCGCATTTTCTGCGACGGGGCTGTTGTGGAGGTGCAGATATCGCAAGACGTCCGCCTGCAACTGTGGCGGTGATCCCGGCTATCACCCCCATGGGACCCTCGGACAGATGTGGATCGCGTCCGGGCACATGATAGGAATGCATGTCTCTCACCCAAGGGTGTCATCGCTGATAGCTGTCCCTGCTGCTTAGTCAAAGAATATATACGCGGGAGGTAAGGCGGAGGGACTCGGCGACGCAGCCTGTGTTCAGGACGAGGTCGGCGGACATCAGTGTGCAACCTCGCACGGCGACAGGAACGGGTTCTCGGCCTTCGGCCATTTTTGCGATGGGATATCCAGCGTGAGCTATTCCGCTACCAATCTCCCAGAAGTCTGGACTGTCCAGTGCACAACAACCTTGTCGAAGGCTTCGCGAGCAAGCCCTTTGCCGACCCTGGAACACCGTCTCGACGAGGCCCGTCGCCTTGAGTCCGATGTGGAGTACTAGCCCGTGGCTGGTGGCTTTCGGTCCCCGTCGGCCTACGTAACGTTACCGATGGCGACTAGAATGGCAGTCTGAGAACCCGGAGAGCGCAGTACACCTTTGCTTTGTCGCCGTCGTCACTCGACAAGGGTGGGACGGATATTCCAATGCCCCGCCGAGGCGCTTATAGGACTGACAGGCCCATGCTTACCGCCGTGACGGGATCCATACTGCTTGAGGCGAGTTATATCGATGGCCATCACGAGGAGGCACGTTTCCCGTGTGAGGTGATTGAGATGACCCTCAACTTTTCCTGCCCTACTTTAATGGTGCGCGGCGTGGCCGTCCAACATCTGGTTGCTCTGAGATGGACGCCAGATCGAATCTCGTTCGTCGTTCCCGAAGTGGCGCAACTTTGGACATTTAAGCTCAGGGAACGACCCATCGCTATCGGCCCGCGCATGGCGCGTTTCGAACTAGCCAGCGCATTACCATTCACAAATTCCCCCGGCGATATTTGATGTATGACGTTGACGAAAGTCAGGGCATAGCTATCGAACGATCTGGCCGAGTTCTGAAGTTCGCCTTGTCTTCAACGCCGTAAACGTTTGCATTCTCGGCTAGGCTCGAGAGCGCTTGGTATGAACGCTGCCACAGCGAGTTGTGGCAGCCGTACAACGTTAGGGGCGGGCTTTCCTATTTGCCTATCAGTGCAGTACTGTGGAAGCTCTTGGGCATCAGGGAATACCATGCACAACAACAAGATGATCGAGACAGGGACACGGGTAGGGCGACTAGTAACGCTGGGTCCCCAATACAAGGTGGGGGATGCCTATTTCTGCGATTGCCGATGCGATTGTGGCGCGCTGAAGACGATCCGGACCAACAACCTCAGGAGTGGCGCAACCAAGTCATGCGGCTGCCTGCTGAAGGAGCTGAGAGAGGGGGCGATGCGATCAAGCGGCAACCCGGTGCATGCTCGCTGGGCGCAAGACAATAGAGCGCCCTAGGCTGCCGATCTCCTACGTCGCCCCCATCGTCCTGAGGCAAGCGTCGTGCGCAATGCGCGGGACCCAAGATCAAGAACCGTTCAGTATCGGCGCTGGATGCCCGTGTGCCTTTGCGATCCTCGGCCTCGTGGCTGAAGTGGTTTCGTCTGATCCGGCCGTCACGACCGTGAACGACGTGTTCGACCCCGCTCTGCTTCGCCCTTTCTGCGACAGCCTATCGGCCCGCAACCATGCCGACCACGTGGATGCAGGCGTTTCGAAAGCAAGAGGTGCTGGATTTTCCGATTTTCTGATGTGCTGCCGGGCGCAGAGACGCCAACGCGGCTTATGGGTCTAAAATACTCAGGTTCTGCGTCTATCTACTGTGAGAAACCGAAATTCGCCGGACTGCGATTCGCGAAGAATCAATAGCTTAACCGCTAATTCCGTTGCGACTCGGCTGTCTTAGTACCGGAATTAGCTGGACTGCCGTGACGACAAGCGCGAAATAGCTGGACCGCCGTGCGGGCGCATTTTTGCGCACAGTTCGCAGATTTCCACCCCAACCGCCGAGTGCGAACCCGTTGCGGTGCTCCTCACCGGTTGTTAAAGGCTCTTGCCGCCCCGCTGACATTGGCGTTTGCCTCAACGCATGACCGAAGTTGGCCCGGGAAGGACCTCCGCCGTTAGCTTCTCGGTCAACTCTTCGACCTTTTTCAGCCAGTTGAGGGCATCTCCTTATACAAAAGTCCAGCGTCCTGACCGGGCGCAGTGCGACCAGAATTTGATGGGACTTGGGCGGGAGGGGTTGTAAACTCGTGCGGATTCGCGTTTACTCCTGGCTTTTTTGAGCGCGAATGAACAACGAGTCGGGGGCAT
>NZ_JBFTNE010000168.1:0-12993 GCF_056397325.1 Cupriavidus sp. 05N39 | reverse complement strand
CAGGTATGGGAGCGTGTCGTTCAGGGCATCGTCACTGAAATCCAGGAAAAAAGAATCGAGATCCATTGCCGATCCATTGCCGTCCATCTTCGCTCGCGCAATATAAGTGCATTAAGCGTGAAATGCACCCGACTCGCAAGAATAAACATCACCCGGCAACGTCTGCGTGCCCAACACCGCATCCCGCTTATCAAGCAAATGCCGCTGCAGGATCCCGGCAAGCCTGGCGCCGTCCCGCGCTTCCAGCGCCAGCAGCATCTGCGTGTGGTCCTGCACCGCGCTGTCCCATTTCGGCGCCTGGAAATTCGAGCGAAATCGCAGCGCCTGCAAGCGCCGGTTGACGGTCTGGTAGATCTGGCGCAGCGCCGAGTTTCGCGCTGCCTCGTTGATCCTGTCATGGATCGTCTGGTTCCGTGCGTAGTAGCCGGCAAGATCGTTGCGCGTGCGGCACGCGATCATATCGTGGTGCAGGCGCCTGATTTCCAGCAGCTCCGCGTCGGTCATCCGCTCGCACGCGAGTTGCCCCGCCAGGGCCTCCAGGCCCCCAAGGACTTCAAAAGCCTCGCGTATCTCGGGTGCCGACATGCTGGCCACCGACGCGCCACGGTTGGGGGTGAGCTCAATCAGTCCTTCGGCAGCAAGCACCTTCATCGCTTCGCGCAGCGGCGTTCGCGAGATGCCAAAGACCTCGCAGAGTTCGCGCTCATTCATCTTCTGGCCGGCCACCAGCTTGCCTTCGACAATGAGACTCCTGATATGGTCCACCACCGCGTCATGGAGGCGTTGGCGCATCACCTTCGGGAGCAATGGCGCGGATCCGGGGCGGGCCGGCGGCGGTGCCGTTTGCATGCAGGACTCCAATTAGCTTCCTTGTGCGGAAATACTAACGGAAATGTCGGCAAATCGATGCTCAAACGGGATTGAGAAAACTTCAAGCCGGCTTGCCGGATTTATGGAGATCGTTCTGCTAAATTGAATTGTATTCAAAATTCATCAGAGGAGAACGCAATGCTTAAGCTGGATTTTCATCCTTCCGGTCGCCACTTTCTTCAAATTCCGGGGCCGAGTCCTGTCCCCGACAGGATCCTGCGGGCGATCAGCTATCCGACGATCGACCATCGCGGACCCGAGTTCGGCGCGCTTGGCCTGAAGGTGCTCGATGGTATCAAGAAGATCTTCCAGACGCGGCATCCGGTCATCATTTATCCCGCGTCCGGAACCGGCGCCTGGGAGGCCGCGCTGGTGAACACCCTKAGCGCGGGTGACAAGGTCCTGATGTACKAGACGGGACATTTTGCGACGCTGTGGGACAAGATGGCGCGCAGTCTCGGCCTGCAGCCCGAGTTTCTCGGGCTTCCCGGCATCGAGGGATGGCGGCGCGGCGTGAATGCCCCGATGATCGAAGAACGGTTGCGCGCTGACACGCGGCATGAAATCAAGGCGGTTTGCGTCGTCCACAATGAGACGTCGACGGGCGTGACCTCGAATATCGCGGCGGTACGGGCCGCCATCGATGCCGCCGGGCATCCGGCGCTGCTGATGGTGGATACGATCTCCAGCCTTGGCTCGGCGGACTACCGGCATGATGAATGGGGCGTGGACGTGACCATCTCCGGTTCGCAGAAGGGCCTGATGCTGCCACCGGGGATCAGCTTCAATGCGCTGTCCCCCAAGGCCATCGAGACCAGCCGTCACGCCACGTTGCCCCGCAGTTTCTTCGGCTGGTCTGAGATCCTGGAGATGAACAAGACCGGATACTGGCCCTATACGCCGAATACGAATCTGCTCTATGGCTTGTCGGAAGCGCTGGACATGATCGAGACGGAGGGGCTTCAGCATGTCTTTGCCCGCCACAAGCGTCTTGCCGAGGCATGCCGGCGCGCGGTGCGGGCCTGGGGGCTCGAAATCCAGTGCGTGGACGCCGCGGTGTACAGCCCCGTGCTGACCGGCGTCATGATGCCGGATGGTGTCGATGCCGACGTGGTCCGCAGGAATACCTACGAGCGCTTCGATATTTCCCTGGGCGCCGGGCTGGGCAAGTTGCGTGGCCGGATGTTCCGGATCGGCCATCTGGGCGACTGCAATGACCTGACGCTGGTCGGGGCGCTCGCGGGATGCGAGATGGGCCTGAAGATCTCCGGCGTGAAGACCGCCGCCAGTGGCGTGCTGGCGGCGATGGAATTCCTTGGCGATCAGGTCGTTCCACCGCTGGTCAAAAGCTGAAGGCCACCCGTTAGCGCAGCGCCAGGGATGTGACTGACGGTCCGGGACGGGTGCCCGGACCAGGCCGCATTCACTTCATCTTCCGTCAGCGCGGCCGGGCTTCCCCCGAGACATTTTCGTGGTCTCGCCGAAGCCCCGCTCGCGTGGCCGGCATCCGCCAGGCCCACCGCCACCTATCATGACTATCCTATCCCCGTCTCCGCTGGTGAAACCCGTTCATCTCGTGCCTTCGCGTGCCGGTTCAGGCAGTCCGCTCGCCAGGCTTCTCCGCAAGGAACTCAGGGGGGACGTACTCTTCGATGCCGCCAGCCGTGGGCGGTACTCCACCGACGCGTCGATCTACCAGATCATGCCCCTGGGCGTCGTGGTGCCGCGCGACCAGGCCGATCTGATCCTGGCGCTGGACATAGCAAGGGATAGCGGAGCCCCGATCCTGGCGCGAGGGGCGGGGACCAGCCAGTGCGGCCAGACCGTGGGCGAGGCGCTCGTCATCGACAACAGCAAATGGCTCAATAACGTAGTCAGCTTCGATGCGCAGGCCAGGCTGGTCACCGTTGAGCCGGGCATTGTCCTGGACCACCTGAATGCCTGGCTGAAGCCGCATGGCTTGTGGTTCCCGGTGGACGTCTCCACGGGGGCGCAATGTACGATCGGCGGCATGGCAGGCAACAATTCGTGCGGCTCCCGCTCGATCGAGTACGGCAACATGGTGCACAACGTGCACGCCATCGACGCTGTCCTTGCCGACGGCACGCAGGCCAGTTTTGCTTCGGTGCGCGGCGATCCGCAGCCGGGGCGGCTGGGCGAGATACTGGCGGGACTGCGGCACATCGCCGAACGCGAGAATCGCGAGATTGTCGAGCGGGTCCCGAAGGTGTTGCGCCGGGTCGGTGGCTACAACATCGATATCTTCGATTGCCAGAATCCGCGGTCATACACGGACGATGGCCTGGCCAACCTGGCGCATATCCTGGTCGGGTCCGAAGGGACGCTGGCGGTAAGCCGGCAGCTCACGCTCAGGCTCTCGCCGCTCCCGGCGCATAAAGTCCTGGGCGTCGTCAGCTTCCCCACCTTCTACCAGGCAATGGATATGACCCAGCACATCGTCAAGCTGGGTCCGTGCGCGGTGGAACTGGTCGACAGGACGATGATCGACCTGGCGATGGGCAATCCCGCCTTCCGCCCGGTGATCGAGAAGGCGCTGGTCGGCAATCCACAGGCCATCCTGCTGGTGGAGTTCGCGGGCGAGCAGCAGGATTCCCTGCTCAGGCAACTGGATGGCCTGGTCGAGTTGATGGGCGACCTGGGCTTGCCCGGCTCGGTCAAGCCAATGGCCGACATGGGGCAGCAAAAGGCCTTGTGGGAAGTCCGGAAAGCCGGCCTGAACATCATGATGAGCATGAAAGGCGATGGCAAGCCCGTCTCCTTCATCGAAGACTGCGCGGTACCGCTTGAGCACCTGGCGGAGTACACCGACCGTCTTACCGGCGTGTTCCATCGGCATGGCACGGAAGGAACCTGGTACGCCCACGCCAGCGTGGGTACCCTGCATGTCCGGCCGATCCTGGACATGCGGCGCGATGGCGCCGCGAAAATGCGGGCCATTGCCGAGGAGGCCGCCGAGCTGGTCCGCGAGTACAAGGGCGCGTTCTCTGGCGAGCATGGGGACGGACTGTGCCGGGGCGAATGGGTGGCGTGGCAGTACGGCCCCAGGATCCACCAGGCATTCCGGGAGATCAAGTCGCTGTTCGACCCGGATAACCGTTTCAACCCGGACAAGATTGTCCAGCCGCCGCGCATGGACGACAGCCGGCACTTCCGCTACTCCCCGGAGTACCAGGCGATCGCGCTGCAGCCCGCGCTCGACTGGACCGCATGGAATGTCATGCGGGACCCCATCTCGGGCGTGGAGACCGCCCCCGGCCTGGGCGGCGACCGCGCCCAGGGGCTGGCGAAGGCCGTGGAGATGTGCAACAACAACGGCCACTGCCGGAAGTTCGATGCCGGCACCATGTGTCCCAGCTACCGCGTGACGAAGGATGAAAAGCACGTGACCCGCGGGCGCGCCAACACCCTGCGGCTGGCATTGTCCGGCCAGCTGGGGGCGGAAGGGCTGGCCAGCCCCGAGGTCAAGGAAGTGCTGGACCTCTGCGTTTCCTGCAAGGGCTGCAAGCGGGACTGCCCGACCGGCGTGGACATGGCGAAGGTAAAGATCGAGGCGCGCTCGGCCTGGACGCAACGGCACGGACTGGGATTACGCGACCGCCTGGTGGCATTCATGCCGCGCTATGCGCCGCTGGCGAGCAAGTTCGCGCCGCTGGTCAACCTGGCGGACCGGATCCCGGTGCTGTCCTCGCTGATGAAGCGCTGGATCGGTTTTGCTCCCGAGCGGTCGCTGCCGCGCTTCGAGCGTTCGTTTCTGTCGAGGCGCAAGACGGCAGGCCGGACAGCGATCGGCGAGAAGACCGTCTTGCTCTTTGTCGATACGTTCAACAACTATATGGAGCCGGCGAACGCGGTTGCCGCGGAGCGTGTGCTGAGCGCGGCCGGGTATGACGTTCACTTCAGTGTCTCGCCGGACCAGCGGCCGCTTTGCTGCGGGCGCACCTTCCTGGCGGCGGGCCTTGTCGACGAAGCCAAAGCCGAGGCAAGGCGCGCACTGGATGCCTTGAAGCCTTACGTCGCTGCCGGTGTACCCATCGTCGGACTGGAACCATCCTGTCTGCTCTCCCTGCGGGACGAGTTCCTGAGCTACGGATTCGGCGACGAAGCCCGGCGCCTGGCGAAGTCCGCCTACCTGTTCGAGGAGTTCCTGGTGGCGGAGAAGGAAGCCGGCCGGCTGGCGCTCAAGCTCACAGGCATTCCCGGCAACAAGGTGCTTGTGCATGGCCATTGCCACCAGAAGGCGTTCGATGCCTTCCGCCCGGTACAGACGGTATTGAAATGGATTCCGGGACTCAAGGTCGACACGGTGGAGTCGTCTTGCTGCGGAATGGCTGGCAGCTTCGGTTATGAAGCGGAGCACTTTGAAGCGTCCAGGGCCATGGCGGAGCTATCCCTGCTGCCAGCGGTCCGAAGCGCCGGCAGCGACGCGGTTGTCGTCGCCGATGGAACGAGCTGCCGTCACCAGATCCATGACGGGACGGGTACGCCGGCGGTGCATGTTGCCCGCTTGCTGGCGTCCGCGCTCGACGAGGATTTCGATGCCTTGCTGCGCGCGGGCTGACCTGTGTTGTCCCGCGGCGATTGCGAAACCGCGATCGCCCGCTGGACCGCGCCGGTGAAGCCCCGTCGGCAACGCGCACGACCTGTGCGGTTATACTTGCGCGAGGTTCCGTTGCCGCAGGCATACGCGCACCGGGCATGGAGGATACGCCCCGATAGTGTGCTCCGGCGTCTCGGGTTCTCCTCCCTCGCGTAGCTCTGAACGCCTGTTGTCCGTCGCATCCGCAGCGGTTGGGGTAGGTACACTCGTGAGCACTTTCCATGACGTATAGAGTTCCACCGCTGCAATGCCTGACCGCGTTCGAAGCCGTCGCGCGGCTGCGCAGCGGGACGTTGGCGGCGCAAGAATTGTGCGTCACGCCCAGTGCGATCAGTCATCGCATCCGCCAGCTTGAAGACGTCATGGGCATCGAGCTTTTCAATTCGGTCCAGGGCGGGTTCACCCTGACGGCGCGAGGGTCCGAGTATCTCGAAGTGGTGAAGGAAGCGCTGAACGCGTTGAGCCACTACAGCGCCCGGCCAAGGTCGGCCGGAGAGATCCGCCAGTTGCGCGTCGCCGCACCGCCGACCTTTGCGCGCCAGGTGCTGGTGCCGCATCTCACCGGTTTCCAGGATGCGCACCCCGATATCGAGCTGATTCTTCAGCTGTCCGTGCCGCTGGTGGGGCTCAAATCCGAGAATGCGGATATCGAGATCCGCTTTGGCACAGGAAATTATCCGGGCCTCGAAACGGTGAAGATACTGGATGAGCCGGTCTTTCCTGTCTGCAGTCCCAGCTACCTTCGCGATGTCGGACCATTCCAGTCGCCCGAGAAACTATCCACGGCACGCCTCCTGCGTTGTCCGCTTGAGCCCTGGCGGCCCTGGCTGGTGGCCGCCGGGCTGGACTGGCCGGAGCCGAGCATCGGCGCGCAGTTTGTCGACCTCGGGCTGATGCTGGAAGCGGCGGTGAACGGCCAGGGCGTTGCACTGGCGCGCAACAGGATGGCGCGGAGCTGGATCAGTTCGGGCGTCCTGGTTCCCTTGTTCGACCTTCAGGTGCGCTCGATCTACGCGTACTACATCACCTACCCGCCGGGATGCGAAGAGGGGAGCGATATTGTGAAGTTCGTCCGCTGGATGACCGACATATTGCGCAATCCGTTGAAGTAAGCCGGAATCAGCCTGAATCAGCCTGAATCAACCGCCTGAGGCTCCGCCGCGCATCTCGTGGGCAACCGACAGCATCGTGGCGGCAGCGGCCGCCGCCATATCGGCGGAGATGTCGAGGTGGGTGGTGACGCGCACGAAGCCACGGTCGATAGCCCGGACCCTCACGCCGCGTTCAAGGCATCGTCCGGCGAATCCCGCATTGTCGATCCTGGCGTCGGAGAACGCGAAGCGCAGGATGTTGGTCTGCGGCACCGGCGGATCGAAGCGGAAGAGCTGGCTGGCGGCCAGCGCCCGCCAAATCAGCGCGGCATTCTCATGATCCCGGGGCAATTGTTCCAGGTGGTTGTCCAGTGCATACAGTCCGGCTGCCGCGAGGACGCCGGACTGGCGCATGGCGCCGCCCAGGCGGTACTTCCATTCCCACGCGCGCTCGATGAAACGCCCGGTGCCGCATAGCACGGCCCCGACAGGGCACCCAAGTCCTTTGGTCAGGTCGATCCACGCGCTATCCCATCCCTGTGCATAGTCCGACGGCGCCATGCCGGTAGCGGCGCTGGCGTTCAGCAGGCGGGCGCCGTCCATGTGGCATGCCAGGCCGGCATCTTGCGCCACATCGCGCACGCCCTTCAGTTGCCCGATGCTCCAGACTGCGCCGCCGGCGAAATTGGTCGTCTGCTCGACGCACAGCATGGCGGTTCGCGGCGAGGTACGGCCACGCGGACGGATCGCGCCGGCGACCTGTGCCGCATCGAAGATGCCGTGCGGCGATTCGAGCGGATAGACGGCGACTCCGCCAATCGCGGCGGCACCGGCGGCCTCGGTGCACACGATGTGAGACTGGCTGTCCGCGATCAGCTCGTCGCCGGGCCGGGCATGCACCAGGATCGCGACCAGGTTGGCCATCGTCCCGGACGGAAGAAAGACGCCGGCCTCCATGCCCAGGAGACCGGCTACCCGTGCGCAGAGGGCCAGCGTCGTCGGGTCCTCGCCGGCTTGTTCGTCGCCAACGGTGGCGCCCGCCATTGCCGCGCGCATGCCGGGCGAAGGCCGGGTCTTAGTGTCGCTGTAGAGATCGATCCGCGTATGCATGGAATCCTGCCTCGTGATAGGGAAAGCGGCGAGGGAAAAAAGCCGATCCGGGGGATCGGCCAAATGCTTGCCTCTTTGGGGAAGGGGCAGGCGCCAAGCTAATGGATGACCATCTGCGTGAACGGGTAGACATACGCCTGCAGCGTAATGAAGAGTCCAACGAGAACGGCCAGGATCAGGGAGTGGAAGAAGACGTAGCGCAAGATGTCGCCTTCATGCCCGTACCACTTGGTGGCGGTCGAGGCAACCACGATGGATTGCGCATCGATCATCTTCCCCATGACGCCGCCTGAGCTGTTGGCGGATGCCATCAGGTACGGCGACAGGCCGAGTTGTTCAGCGGTGGTCTTCTGCAGGCCGCCGAACAGCACGTTGGCGGCCGTGTCCGATCCGGTCAGCGCCACGCCAAGCCAGCCGAGCATCGTGCCGAAGAGCGGATAGAGGACACCGGTATGGGCAAAGGCAAGCCCCAGCGTCGCGTCCAGGCCGGAGAACTTGGTCAGGTAGCCCACGCCGAACATGGCGCAGATGGTCAGCAGCGAATACCGGACCAGCTTGATGGTCTGCCAGTACTCCCGCAGCAGCCTGGGCAGCGAGTATCCCATCAGGATGCCGCCGATCACCGACGCGACCAGGATGCCGGTGCCGGCCATCGACAGGACGTTGAACGAGTACACGGCCGATTCGGGAATCGCCGCGGCGACCACCGGCGGCATCTTGAGCACCATTTTGTCCAGGCCGGGGATGCTGTATTTCCAGGTCCAGAGGACATCCAGGGACTTCTTGACCTGCGGAATCCCCCACAGGAAGACAAACACAGTCAGGATGACCCACGGCATCCACGCCTTCGCCGCGGAGATGCGGCGTTCCGGGGCTTCCGTTTGCGGCGGCTCGTGGTTCTCGAYCCTGGAATCATCGTGACGGTTGAACAGCTTTGCGGATGTCCAGATCTTGCGGGGCTTCCAGACCTTCATGAACAGGGCCAGGCAGCTCATGGAGACGAGCGAGGAGATGACGTCGACAAGCCAGGGCCCGTGGAAATTGGAAACGAGATACTGCGGGACCGCGAAGCTGACACCTGCGACCAGGATGGCCGGCCAGATCTCTTTCATGCCCCGGAAACCGGCAAACGCCCAGATCAGCCAGAACGGCACCAGGACCGAGAAGAAGGGCAACTGCCTTCCGATCATGGCCGAAAGTTGCAAGAGATCCAGCCCCGTGACGGAAGCGAGGGCAAGGACAGGGGAGCCAAGCGCGCCGAATGCCACCGGCGCCGTATTGGCGATCAGCGCGAGCCCGGATGCGGCGAGCGGGGAGAAGCCAAAGCCGATCAGGATGGCGCCAGTGACCGCGACCGGCGTGCCGAATCCGGCGGCGCCTTCAAAAAAGGCGCCAAAACAAAACGCGACCAGCAATAGCTGGATGCGCTTGTCTTCCGTGACCCCGGAGATCGAATTCTGGAGCGCCTTGAAGAAGCCGTTCTGCGTGGTCAGCCGGTGCAGGAAGATGATGTTGAGGACGATCCAGCCGATCGGGAAGAGGCCGGAGCTGCGACGAGTGTCGAGAGCAACGGGCTTCCCAATGGATCATAGATTTGACTCCATGCCATGTTTGTCTCCTAGCAATGCATTTTTATGCGGCTGAATCGATATGTTTCGATACTTCGCCGGTGGGGCACGGAGTGGTTTCAGACTGGTTTTAATTCACGCCGTGAAGAGATCGGCGGTCCGGCGCTGGGGGGCCGGACCGCGATTGACCATTGCAATATTGACTAGTGCACTATCGCAATAGCGCGCCATCGCGCTTCGGGTCAGGCATTGTGCCGCGCGGGGACGGTGCCCGCGGAATTGAAGAGGAGATCGTTCAGGTCGTCGTCCTCGGCCCCGGCAGTGCGCTCCTCCGGATGCGAGGAGAATTCAACTGGCGCCAGCGCGCGCCGGTTGACCTTCAACTGGAACACATCGAAGCGGTTGTAGTAGCCGACCACGTCCTGGAACTGCTTCGGCACCACGCATTTCGCGAGGTCGATATCCGCATAGACGATGCCTTCCTCGTCGCGGATCACCTCGCTGATGGGCTGGCCATCCGGTCCCAGGATCATGGAAACGCTCTTCGGCGACTCTTCGAGCAACTGGCGAGCCCTGGAATTGTCGCGGCTGATCATGTCGATGGCTTCGGGGGGAAGAAAGCCCGATGCCACGATATTGAAGAGCTTGCCTTCGAAGGCGTGYGCGCCGGCGCGCAGGCGGATCGCCGCTTCAAGGTCGTAGCCCGACTCTCCCGGCGGATTGGTCGGCCAGCGCGGAGAGAAGGACGAAACGTGCACGTTTTCACCTTGCGCGAGCAGCGTAAAGCGTGCGAGGGCATTGGTGTTCTCGCCGCAAACCAGCGCACCGATGCGGCCGATGCGGGTGTCCGACACGCGCAGGCCGTTACCGTCGCCCGGTGTCCACGTGAGCTTCTCCCAATACGTGGGAACGAGCTTGCGGTGTGCATTCAGGATGGACCCGTCGTCGCCGATCAGGATGTTGGTGTCCCAGATGCAGGCGGGGCTGATCGGCGTGCCCTCGTTGATGCCCAGTGAAACAAAGACACCGTGCCGCTTGGCGCAATCGCGGATCTGCCTGACCTCGGGGCCATTCACTTCCACTGCCGACGAGGCCAGCTTGACGAAGAACTCATGCACATCCACCGGCGCCCAGACGCCGGACCAGACCGGGAAGGAAGAGATGAAGGCTTCCGGAAACGCGATGAGCTCGGCGCCGTTGCCGGCGGCTTCGGCGATCCATGCGCAGGCCTTGTCGACGGTCGCCGGCGTATTGAAGTAGATCGGTGCCGCATGGCACGCGGCGGCTTTGAACTTGGGATAGGTTTTCATTTGAGGTTGTCTCCGAAAGAAATGCCGTTGCCGGCAGTTGGGTGCTTTAGCTGCTTTAGGTGCCTTGGGTGCCTGAACATTCGGGCGCTGGCGTTCGAAAGCCGGGTTCCGGGAACCGGGCACCAGGAAAATCAGGCGGCGAAACGGCGGATCGCGTCTTCGTTCCACCGGATGCCCAGTCCGGGAAGCTCGCCGGGCTCGACAGCGCCTTCGGTTACCTGCAAGGGATCCAGCAGGACCGCGTCAGCGAGCCCGAAGTACTCCAGGTAGTGCGCGGTCGGGGTAAGGCTCTGGAGATGCGCGCTCGCCTCCTGGAAGAAGTGCGTGGAGACCGGGATGGCGGTAGCGGCACAGACCGCCGAGGCGTCGAGCCAGCCCGATACGCCGCCGATCTTCATCAGGTCGAGCATCATGAGGTCCGATGACGCTTGCTGGATGCTGCGGAGCACCTCGCGCGGGCCGTAGAGGTTCTCGCCAAGCTGAATGGGGGTCCTGACCGCGGCGGCGATCTTCGCGTGGCCGGCGAAATCGTCGTACCTTGTCGGTTCCTCTATCCACTCGATGCCCTCTTCGTCGAGGGCCTCGCCCCTGCGGATGGATTCGGGGACGGACAGGGACTGGTTGTAGTCGACCATCAGCTTGCCGTCCGTGCCGATCAGTGCCCTGGCGGCGCGCACGGCCCGGAGGTCTTCCTCCAGGGTCGGGTACCCAATCTTGATCTTGATGGCGCGGAAGCCCGCCCGCACGGCGGCTTCGATCAGCGGCGCGGCATCATTCGGACGCTCCATGCCGAAGCTCGCATAGGCAACGGTCTTTGACGGCGTGCCACCGAGCACCCGCACCAGCGGCAGTCCGATGACGCGCGAATGTGCGTCCCACAGGGCCATGTCGATCGCAGCCAGGGCCATGTCGAGGAGGCCTGGCGTGCCGATCAGGACGAACTTGCGCCGGAGCGCTTCCATATTCGCCCGCGGTTCGAGTGCCCATGACTCCATCACCGGCAGGACGTCTTTCAGTACCTGGACAATGCCCCGCAGGACGAGCGGCGTATACGTGAAGATGTACGCGCTGCCGGCGATGCCGCTGCTGGTCTTGATATCGAGCAGCACCAGCGGCGCGGTCGCCATGACACCGCTTGCGGTTCGCAGGGGAGGGTGCAGTGGAACAATGACCGGGCGCACATCGAAGCCGGTGATCAACGGGGAGTTGGACATAATCGCTCTCGCTGGGTTTCTCAAAAACGGATGACGCTAGTATGCGTTGAGAATCGGGAGCGGCAGTATGGGAGTGCTTTGAAAGTATTTCACGAATCATTGAGCCCGTAATCATTAGGCTCGTATTCGTCCGTCGCTTTGAATAAAAACGAAGTGCCTTGAAATACGATCAAGCGGGATTGAAATATTCGCCGGCGGCCGCCTTTCCGTTGCCTGAGCCGGTGGCGCCGCTGTATGGTGCTCATGCCAGGCGCCAGTGCGCGCGGAGACTGTGCGGGACGGGGTGCTCCGCGGGATGCCCTTGACCATGCACTGCGATAAAACATGCCAAGGGACCATGCTGTGATTCGAAAGAACCCAAGCGGAGATTTACCGGTTATTCACGAGAGTGCATTTGTCGACCCCACCGCAATCATTTGCGGGCGCGTGGTGGTCCGTGAGAATGTGTTCATCGGACCCTATGTCGTTATCCGGGCGGATGAGGTCGGGCCGGACGGCGGCATGCAGCCGATCGTCATCGGCGCGAACTCAAATATCCAGGATGGGGTAATCATTCATTCCCGGGCGGGTGCGGCGGTGCTGATCGGGTCGGACACGTCCATTGCCCACCGCGCCATCGTCCACGGACCCTGCGACGTGGGGGACCGCGTCTTTATCGGATTCAACAGTGTCCTGTACAACTGCTCGGTCGGCCATGACTGCGTTGTGCGGCACAACGCCGTGGTGGATGGCTGCCGCCTGCCGCGCGGATTCCATGTGCCGTCCACGGAGCGGATCGGGCCGGCAACGGATCTGGAACAGATCCCGCGAGTGACAGCGGATGCCGCCGAATTCTCTGAAGATGTCGCACGTACGAACAATCAGTTTGTAAGCGGCTACAAACGCATCCAGAACGAGCTGTGAGGGGAGGGGGCTCGCGCATCGGACAAGGCTTGCCCCCTGCTGGCTTTCATGTATCGCTGATCACCGCCGGGCATCCGCAGTCCCGGCGGTGATCGCTTGCTTCTGGCGCCGGTACCCGGCGACTCAGTCCTTGGGCGATTGCATTGCCGCGGCGCCCACTACCACCAGCGACGTCATATTGACGATACGCCGCACCGTCGCCGACGGCGTCAGGATGTGCACCGGCGCCTTGACCCCGAGCAGGATCGGTCCGATCGCCACATTGTTGCCCGCCGCGACCTTGAGAAGGTTGTAGGCGATGTTGGCCGC
>NZ_JBFTNE010000167.1:0-10084 GCF_056397325.1 Cupriavidus sp. 05N39 | reverse complement strand
GTCCAGGTCGACACGCTCCACCGTCCATGGCGCAGTCACGCCAAGCAGCTGCCGGTACAGTTCCACGCTGTCCATCGCACACCTCCTTACCAAGCCATGCGCGAAAGCGTACTACCTACCCACACGAAAGTCTGAAGAACCTAAATAATGCAGCATAGTCTTCGCAGCACTTCGTTTGGTCTCTTCCAGTGCTGGAAGCAGGCGTCGACCGCCGAGAGGACTTCGGCGAGCGTGGCGAAGTACCGGTTATGTAGCGCCAGGCGTCTTGTCAGCTTCCAGACGCGTTCGATAGGCGCCAGTTGCGGACTGTATGGCGGGAGGAACAACAAGGTCAGGTGCCGCCTGTACTTGCGCAGTAACGGCTTGAGCAGGATGGCATGGTGGTACCTGGCGTTGTCCAGCACGACGACGATGCGCTTGCCGCGACGTCGATGGCGCAGTAGCTGGCGCAGAAAGGATGCAAACGTTTCTGCGTTGAAGACACGGCACACCTTCCAGACGAAGCGGCCAGTGCTCAAGCTGACGGCGCCAAAGCACGCCACCGACTTGCGCGTCGGCGCATGCATCAACACCGGGTCGCGGAGCTCCGGGGCCACTCACATGCGACAGCGCGATCCGTGTTGCTGGAAATGGCATTCGTCCAGGCTCCATAGCTCAATGTCGTCGCGTTTTGCCAGTCGCCGCAGTTTTTTTACCGCCGCAACGCGAACGGGATCAGACTGGGCGGCCTGCGGGCGCGGTTTGCGCAGCCGAAAACCCATCTGGCGAAACAACCGCTGGCACTGACGCACGGCCAGCGTGATGCCGTAGCGCTGACGCAAGTGCTCCGAAAGAACAGGCCCATGCCACAGGCCCGCTTCAAATCCGAAGTCAAGTGGTGTCTTGCGCAGATCCGTCTCAATGCGAGCCCATTGCGCCTCATCCAACGCACGCGGACGTCCGGGCCGCTCACCTTCCCGCAATCCGTCGAAACCACCCCGCTCGAAACGTCGGGCCCATCGCTGAACTGTCGTGGCCGCCTGACCGAACAACTGGCCGACTTCGGTGCACGAGTAACCGCTGCTCACCAGCGCGGACGCGTCAATGCTTGATCTGCCCGCGCAATGGATGCCGGAAGAAATAGCGCTCGGTCACCGCCGAAACGACGCTCTCGTCCGTAACATATTGAACACCAGCCTTGTTCCAGCCGTTGCTAACCAACTTGGCAAGAATCGCCTTGGAGGCGGCATCAAGCGGCACAGATGAAATCTGCAGACTCATC
Organism: Cupriavidus sp. 05N39; assembly: GCF_056397325.1. Classification (NCBI taxonomy): domain Bacteria; kingdom Pseudomonadati; phylum Pseudomonadota; class Betaproteobacteria; order Burkholderiales; family Burkholderiaceae; genus Cupriavidus; species Cupriavidus sp. 05N39. The sequence continues at coordinate 8,823 of NZ_JBFTNE010000167.1, read as the reverse complement.
GTTCYTCCTTTCTAGTCGATCACTGCCGCACAGCCGCCTGCCGGGGCGCCAGCTACTCCATCACGGGGATCACTTTTCCGTTATCTAGTGCGCGAGCACCGCGCCGAGATCGAGTTCATCGGCAACTTTCTTCAATCGCTTGTCGCGCGTCCAGATGGTGATGCCTGGTTGTAGGCGCGCGGACGCCAACAGTGACGTGTCGACATATCCGATTCCACGATTGAACAAACCTTCGCGCTCGATCAGATAAAAGGTCTCCTCCGGCGTTGCAACTGGCGCGCGCGGCAGATCGAGCAACGCGCCAAGCACGACGTCACGGTCACGCAGACTACCGAGCGAAATCTCGCCTATCACATATGGATGAGCCAGCACACGCTCCTCGGCAAGCAGGCTAATCAGCATAGGATCAGAAGCGTTGATGTGGTCAATCCAGACCGACGTGTCGACAAGAATCATTCGACGTCCTGCCGCCGACGCGGCGCCCCCTTGATGCCCGGTTGGCTACCGCCAAGATTCGCGAGTCGTTTCGCGGCTTCACGCTGGATCAAGGCCTTTAGTGCTTCGCGCACAAGTGCCGTTTTTTCCTCCAGGCCCGTATAGGCTTGAGCCTTGGCGATCAAGTCGTCATCAAGCGCAATAGTCGTACGCATGGGAACCTCCGTAAGTATCAGCACCAATTATAGCATCGTTTGATGCTTGTAATAGTGCATTTCGTCACCTCGTAATGAGCGCATTTTGCCGCAATATTCCTATGCAGTTGCACGCGAGAACAGCGAAAACCACCCGCAAACACAGACGAGATATCGCGTCTTCGGAAAAATCGGCGCCGCGTCGATTCGGGCTGCAAGTTAGCAGAAATTGCGGCTGCTTGTGGCAAGGCTGCCCAACAGCGGCGACAAGTCAACGATGTGCTGCGCCACCAAGTGCCGGACGTCGCCTTCACATTGCCACTGCCCGTAGATCCCCGCCAGTGTGGCGCCTAGCACTTCCTTGCGGAATCTCTCCATCACCGATGGCTGGCAAGGGTGAAGGCTTCTCGCGGCACTGGCTAGCCGCCGACCGGTGTGCGGATTCGTGCGATGGGCAAAGAGGTGGCAACAAAGGACGAGGGAAGGGGATGGCAGGCCGTGTCGGGCCAGATGCTGATGGACTTTGAGCCAGGTGAACCGGGCGCGGCGGTCGTGGAGTCTCTACACGATACACGGGCGCCGGCGGCCGAGGCGCAGGAATGGTTCCTCGTCGGAGCCGATCTGGAAATGGAGAAGCGGATCGAAGCCGAGGCGGCATACCGTCGCGCGCTGGAGGCCGGATCTTTGACGCCGTCGATTACGGAGTGCATCGACAGCTCATAGATTTCCAGATTGCGGGCGATATCGCGCTCCAGGATCAGCGAGAGATTGGCGGCCCCTTCCTGCGCGCGGGCATACGCGTCCTGGCGCATTTCATGGAGCGCACCGGCCCCTACGGCGGCATTGGCAACAGCAAGCACAAAGCTGCTGGCCACGAAAAGATTGAGAGATTTAAAGTTCACTTTTTGGCGCGGGCCAAGGTTATCCGGTTGCATGTTCGGGGTTGTCACTCCGCCCAGGCTCGAGCGCGCCGATTGTACGCGCCCAAATACACGTGCCACGCAGGCGCGTCAGGAGGAGGGCATACGTCAAGTGGTGGCGCTCGAAGGCAGTTGCAGGGGTTGCGCACCCAATTCTCGATGGACCTGGAGCGCACCCGCGAGCGGTCGCGGTGGTCCGGGAGCGGGGCACGCGCGCTGCTCGAGATCGATCAGGAACGAACCGTGGCCGTAGCCAGCGCCGAGAGCGCGCTTGGCGCTGGAGCGCGAACTCGCCAATGCGGGTATCAAGGCGCTACCACGTCGGGCCGCCGGCTCACGCTGCTGCGACATCGCCACATCAATGCGGCCCTCGTCCAGCAGGTTTAGCAGGCGGGCGCTGGCGTCCCCACGCGAATTCCACGCAAAGGGTCGGCTGGAGGCGCCACAGGGCCGGCAGCGCGCACGTCAGTAGCGGTACCGCGCTCTTCGTTTCGAACCCTTATTCGTCTCGCGAGGCAGCGCTTTGCGCGTTTCCGATATACGTTAAAAATGGGATTTGCCGCCGGTTGCCTTGGATGGCTGTTCCCGTGTTTTGGGGCGAGCGAGGGCAGTACTGCTTCTAGGCGGCTCTTCAGAATACCGGCAGGCGTCTTCCGCGAAAATGGGCAGAAGTTGGGCAAAGGCCGTGGTTAGACGCAGCAGAATGCGCTGCGCTAGAACAGGGCGGTGCTAGAGAGCCGCAGACGCGCAAAACCCCGCGCTGGTGATGGCGTGTCAAATTGCGTAATCACCGGGCTCCACGCCGCTCTGCTTGAGGTCGAGCGACTTAACGAGCGCGCTCCATTGCTCGTTGTCGAATTCCTCCCCAGCGATATCGGCCTCGTTGCGCTCGTCGTAATCAACAAACGTAACGAGGTAGTAGCCGGGCAGATAGTCGTCGTCCCCCATCCCGTCTTCTGCTGGGTCAAACACGTCGAGGACGATGAATGCGTCTCCCTGGTCGTTTTGCCAGACAGAGTGCAATGCGGGTTTTTCGAGCGCCAAGACGAATTCCTTCTCTGTTGATCGGGTCGATCCGCATCAGAACGGGCCGTGGCGCAACGCCGTTCTGCGCTAGTTGCCGATGCGGTGGAAACGCATCATAGCGCGCCGTATCGAACGTCTGAATATCGAGCATCGGGTGTTGTGATGGGGGGCGCGGCGCGAAAATGACAACCGAACCCGTCTCTCGTAGTTTTTCTGGATGATTTTACATAATAGTCTGTGTGCTTTCTGCGTCATATTTTGGTTTGATCGCGCGCCCGGATTTAATAGTCCTGTTGCGCACCGGCTCCCTTCCCGATATTGCGCGGCTCGCGCACGGCACCAGTCCTTCAGGCCATGATGCGCGCGGCGTCCGGGCGCGCCCACCAGCGATGCCCACCCACGGCTTCGAGGAACGCATCGTGCTGGGCGCTCGCGTCCTTCTTGCCCACCACCAGGCCCGGCCCCGCAAAGCCGCCCTCTATACCGGCGGCGCGCGCGGCTGCCGCAACCAGCACGGCGCCAGCGCCGCCGGCGCCGACCGGCTTGTAGTGCTTGTAGGCCTCGCAGATAAAGAGCAGGGCAGCCGGTTCGGCCTGCAGCGCGCTGACATCGCCATCGGGCACGTACACGGCGTCGAACAGCACCGAACCCACGGACGGCAGCGCGTGATCGACCAGCACGGCCTTGCCTTCCGCTGAGGTGACGCCATTGGCGCGCGGGCCGATCACCTTGGCGGACGCCCCGGCTGCCGCGGCGCGCGTCTTGAGCGAGTCCACCGCCGCGCCGCTGACGCCGTCCGCCACCAGCACGGCAATCTTGCGGCCCCGGATGTTCCCCTTGGACTGGGACGCCAGGCTCAACGCGGGCGAAGCCGCGATACCGTAGTCATCGATCTCGACCGGCTCGCCCACGGACTCCACCTCAATGCCAAGCTTGCTGGCCACGCCGCTGGCCAGCTCGGGCGCGATATGGGCCAACTGGCCGACCACGCGGGCACGGATGGCGGGGATCTCGACCTTGGAGAGCTCGAACGTGTAGGCATCGACGATCTGGGCCTTCTCGGTGTCGGACTGGCTGCGCCAGAACAGGTTGGCCTGCGAGAAATGATCGGAAAAAGTCTCGCTGCGCCGGCGTACCTTGGCAGCGCCTTCGGCGGCGGCTTCCGCGTAGCCCAGATGCGCATCGGTGTCGCCCGCCAGGAACGGGCAGCCGCCACCCACCGCGTTGGGCTGGTAACTGGAGCGGCCCTTCACCACGGTCTGGCGCATCAAGCCGTCGCGCTGGTTGTTGTGCACCGGGCACAACGGCCGGTTGATCGGCAACTCGTGGAAGTTGGGCCCGCCAAGCCGTGTGAGCTGGGTATCCAGGTAGGAGAACAGTCGGCCTTGCAGCAGCGGATCGTTGGTGAAATCCAGGCCCGGCACCAGATGCCCGGGGTGGAATGCCACTTGCTCGGTCTCGGCGAAAAAGTTGTCCGGGTTGCGGTTCAGCACCATCTTGCCTACGCGGCGCACCGGCACCAGCTCCTCGGGGATCAGCTTGGTCGGGTCGAGCAGGTCGAAACCGAACTGGTGCTCATCTTCCTCGGGCACCAGTTGCACGCCCAGTTCGTACTCGGGGAAGGCGCCGTTCTCGATGGATTCCCACAGGTCGCGCCGGTGGAAGTCCGGGTCCTTGCCATTGATCTTGAGCGCTTCGTCCCACACCAGGGAATGGGCGCCCAGCACCGGCTTCCAGTGGAACTTGACGAAGGTGGCGCGGCCTTGCGCATTGATCAGCCGGAAGGTATGCACGCCAAAGCCTTCCATGGTGCGGAAGCTGCGCGGCAGGGCGCGCCCGGACATGGTCCACAACACCATGTGCATGGATTCCGGCTGCAGCGACACGAAGTCCCAGAAGGTGTCGTGCGCCGAGGCGGCTTGCGGAATCTCATTGTGCGGCTCGGGCTTGACCGCGTGGATGAAGTCCGGGAACTTGATGGCGTCCTGGATAAAGAACACCGGCATATTGTTGCCGACCAGGTCGTAGTTGCCCTGCCGCGTATAGAACTTCACGGCAAATCCGCGCACATCGCGCGCCAGGTCCGCGGATCCGCGCGAACCCGCTACCGTGGAGAAGCGTACGAACACCGGTGTCTGCGCGCCGGTGCGTTGCAGGAAGTCAGCGGTTGTGTAGTCGGCCAGCGATTCGTGCAGCTCGAAATAGCCGTGCGCGGCGGCGCCGCGCGCATGGACCACGCGCTCGGGAATGCGCTCATGGTCGAAGTGGGTGATTTTCTCGCGCAGCAGGAAATCTTCCAGCAAGGTCGGGCCACGCGCGCCCAGCTGCAGCGAGTTGTCGTCTTCGCCAATCGGCATGCCCTGGTTGGTGGTCAGCACGCGGTCTTCGTTGGAAACCACATTGCCGACCGTGTCGGACCCCAGCACTTTCGGCTGGGGAGACAGCCGCTCCTTCACGGCGCGGTCATATGCGGCATCCGCGCCGGTAACCGCGCGGCTTGCGGTCTGCGTCACGTCGCTGGTCGAGACACCCGTGACTGTGTCCGGCGCGGCACCGCTGCCGGCGGGCGCGGGCTGCCTGGCACCGTTGCCGCCGGATTTGCAGTTGGAAGGCCTCGGGGACGAAGTCTTTTTGGAAGCAGGCGTCTTTGGCATGGTGAATCCTGGAAAGAGGGTCGGCAAGAACAAACAGGAAGGCCTCATCCAGGCAGATAGCGTGCCAGCGCCGCTGCGGCATCCGAAAGATGCCCTGACGGCGGCCTGGCGCGCGCACTTGCGCCTTTGCCCGCCTGCGGCTTCTGCGCTTTCTCCGCGTGGCACGACACGCGCAATTTTCAGCGAGATGTAATTTGTGCAACTTAAACCTTATTCGTCTCGCGAGGCGGCGCTATGCCYGTTTCGGATACACGCTAAAAAGGGGGCGGGTTGCCTCCGGTGGCTCCGGTGGCATTGGATGCGGATTCCGTGTTTTGGCGAAGCGAGGGTGGTGCCGCTTCTAGAGCGTACACGCTGATGGGTGCCATTCAGCACAAAGATCGACACTTTACGCAATTTTGCCGGCTTCTTCGTACAACATGTTCGCAAAATTGGCCGACAGCCCAGTTTGCCATTAGCGCGGATACGCATCTAAGATGCATTTCCCCAATCGTCCGCCAATGCTGCCATGCTGCTTGACCGACTCACACAAGCCGCCGCCGAGCGCGCCGAACGCGCCATGACGCGCAGGCGGCGCGTCACACACACAGCCTGCGCGCCACATCAGGCGGTCGGCAATGAATGCGGCGAGCAGCGCACGCTGGTGAGTTTTTGCAGCAACGATTACCTGGGGCTGGCCAACCATCCCACGGTTATCTCCGCCTTTGCCGAGGGCGCTTACCGCTATGCCGCGGGCAGCGGTGCCTCCCACGTGGTTAACGGGCACTCGCTGGCCCACGACCATCTGGAGAACGAGTTGGCGCGGTGGATGGATTCACATATCCCCGAGGCGCAGGCGCTCTATTTCTGTAGCGGCTACATGGCAAACATGGCGGTGCTGAGCGCGTTGGGCACGGCCGGCGCTACCCTGTTCTGCGACAAGCTCAACCATGCCTCGCTGATCGACGGGGCGCTTCTGGCGCGCGCCCATGTCAAACGCTACCCGCATGGCGACACCACTGCACTGGCGAGACTGCTGGCCGGTAGCGACAGCCCCCTCAAGCTGATCGTAACCGACAGCGTATTCAGCATGGATGGCGACCTTGCCCCGCTGGTCGAATTGCTGGCATTAGCCGAATGCCACGATGCCTGGATCGTGGTCGACGACGCCCACGGCTTTGGCGTGCTGGGGGAGAGCGGTCGCGGCGTGCTGGAGCACCTGGGACTGGCCTCCGAACGCTTCATCTACATCGGCACGCTGGGCAAGGCCGCCGGCGTAGCGGGCGCCTTCGTGGCGGCGCACCCAACCATCGTGGAGCATTTGGTCAATGTGGCGCGGCCCTATATCTACACTACGGCCGCGCCGCCGGCCGCAGCGCATGCGCTGCTGRCCAGCCTGGCGCTAATCGCGGGCGAGGAGGGACGCCGGCGCCGGGCCCATATGGCGCAACTTATTGGACAGCTGCGAGCAGGCCTGGAAACATTACAGGCCTGCCATGCGGAGGCCGGCTGGCGGCTGGTCGATAGCGATACCCCTATCCAACCACTGATCGTAGGAGGCAATGCTGCTGCCATGGCCCTCTCCGCCGCGCTGGAAGCCGATGGCATCCGCGTCACGGCCATCCGGCCGCCAACGGTGCCCGAAGGCACGGCGCGCCTGCGTGTCGCGCTCTCGGCAGCGCACACCGCGGGCGACATAGCGCGCTTGCTGGACAGCCTGTCTGCCGTGCTGATGCAGCGGGATGCGGCATGAGCGCGCCAGCCCGCTTCGCCACACTCGCCAGGCTCGGAATGTGCTCCCAAGGACCATCAGCATGAGTACGACAATGCTAAGCACGGAGGCCGTGGCGCATGCGGAAGCGGTGATCGGGAAGCCAGTTCCCTGTCGCCCATTTGTTAACGCCACATTCTTGCGCGATCCTTATCCTCTCTACCGCGAGCTGCGTGAGGCTGGCCCTATCTATTGGAGCGAGGAGTTCTTCGGCGGCGCCTGGTTGCTGACAAGGCACGAAGACGTCGAGGCCGTGCTGCGCGATCCCCTCTACTCAGCGCGGCGCACGGGTGGCTGGGTGATGCGTGGCAGCGAGGAATCGCGCCAGGCGCTCTGTCCCTTTCAGCGCCTGTTCAGCCGGGCGATGTTATTTCTCGACGCACCGGATCACACGCGGCTGAGGCATGTGCTCAGTGCCGGCTTGCGGCCGTCAGCCCTACGCGCCAGCGCAGGCGCGATCGAGCACATGGTGGCCGGACTGATGAATGGCATTGACGAAGCGGGGCAGTTTGATTTCATGGAGAGGATTGCCAGACCGCTCCCGGCAATGGTGATTGCACGCCTGCTCGGCATGGACGCGGAAGACCAGCCTGAATTCCTGGCCTGGTCCGAGGATCTGGCCGCCTTCATCGGCGCACTGGACCCTGATCCGGCGCTAAAACGACGAGCGCAGGTTAGCTTGCTCAAGATGTGTGCCGCCTTCGAGGCAACGCTCGAGCGACGCCGGGCGCAAGGGGCAAAGGTGCCGGACGCAGCAGGCGACGATCTGATCGGACACCTGCTGCGAGCCGAGGCCAGTGGCGAGGTGGTGTCCGGGGCCGAACTATTGGCGCAATGCGCCATGCTGCTGTTCGCGGGACATGAGACGACGCGCAATCTGCTCGGCAATGGACTGTATGCCTTGCTGAGCCATCCGGATCAATGGCGGCGCCTGCAGCGGACTCCCGAGTTGCTGCCGAATGCCTTGCGCGAGCTATTGCGCTACGAGAGTCCGGTCCAATACACAGGGCGGCGGGTCACCACGGACGTGGTGCTCCATGGGCGCCGGCTGCGGCGCGGGGAGTTAGTGGTCCCCCTGATCGGCGCTGCCAATCGCGATCCGGCGCGCTACAGCAACCCGGACAGCCTGAATATCTCCCGGCGGGAGGGCTCGCACTTGTCGTTCGGACATGGCCCGCATTTCTGCATTGGCGCCGCGCTGACGTTGATGGAGGCGGAGGTTGCGTTTCGGGCGCTGTTGGCCCGCTGGCCCAGGCTAGAACTCCTGGATACAACTCCGCGCTGGACCGGGAACCCCGTCTATCGGGGGCTCGGTAGTCTGCAGGTACGCTGCCGGCCCTTGACGCACACAATGGGCGTGAGCTGAAACGGTCCAGAGTGGTAGATAGGGGGAGCCTAATCCAGCTTAATTCGCACGTCTTTTGCAACTTGCCGATACTGTGCGATCGCGGCACGCACGCGCTGGCGGAAATCCTCGGCGCGCCCATGCCGGGGTAATCGAATGGAAGGGACTTCCACCGAGTAGCAATCTGCGCAGGCTTGCGCGTTGCTGCCAACCCCAAGACCGCGGCTGGATATCGAGCGCTGGGCAGTCGCTGCCTGCAGGCTTTCGCAGTTGTCGGTGTCCCATTCAAACCAATGGGATCGCCGCACTCATTGTTATATAGCAGACTAATTTAACATAATAAACGTTATGTGCTCTGTTGGTATGTTCTGAAGTGTTGCGTGTGGGACGGCACGGAGACTTCAGATACCGCAACGGAAAAGTGCTTTTATGGTATCTTTCGCCGTTGCGTTTTTGTTGTGGGTTTAGGTTTTATGTTCGTTCAGGTCAGCGCGCGCCG
>NZ_JBFTNE010000166.1:0-10132 GCF_056397325.1 Cupriavidus sp. 05N39 | reverse complement strand
TTATTACACCCTCCAGAGAATCTGAGCTGCGTAGCCCGCGCAACCGACGAGCCACAGAATCGTAAGAACTTGCAGCACGAGGCGCACGGCCATCGGCTTCACATAGTCCATCCAGATGTCGCGCACGCCAATCCAGGCGTGAAACAGCAGCGACAGGATGGTGAGGAACGTGATGATCTTCATCCATTGGTTGGCGAAGAGACCTGCCCACGCTTCGTAGGAAGCGCCGTTCGAGAGCAGGAAGGCGACTGCCAGCACGACGGTGAAGACCACCATGATGACAGCGGTGACGCGCTGCGCGAGCCAGTCTTTCAGACCGTAGTGCGCACCGACGACCAGACGCTTGGGACCGATATTATTATTTGCCACGTTGACTCTCTCCTCAGAACAGGCCGAACAGCTTCAGGCCGAACACCGCGGTGAGCAACAGGCTGATGATCAGCACGGAGACAGCGGACTTGGCCGAAGCGGCCTTGGTCACACCGACGTGCACGTCGAGCAGCAGGAAACGGATGCCAGCGCAGAAGTGGTGCAGGTAACCCCAGATCAGGGCCAGCAGAACCAGCTTGACGAAGCCACCGGACAGCAGCGCCGAGAACTTTGCGAAACTCAGTTCGGAAGTGACGCTCTGCTCGAAGAGATACAGGACGAAAGGAAGGAGGAGGAACATCAGAGCACCGCTTGCGCGATGCAGGATGGACACCTTGCCGGCCCAGGGCAACCTGTAACGCGCCAGCTGCGTCACATGGATGTTCCGGAACTCCGGCCTGGCTTGTTTGGCTTCAGCCATGCGAGACCCCATTTTGCGGTAAACAAAAAACAAAACTACTGAGCGCTCTGGATGCAAATGGATGCAGCCGGAGCAAATCCCGATAATTTTAGCGCCTTTGTTGCGCGGCGCACCAATAATTTTCAGCTATCGCGCACCAACATGGCGTGCCCGACAATCGAACGCAACCACGCCGCCCGGTAATCTCCCCCGCTTTGCGCAACGGCGGGGTCCGCCGTGGCGGCGTCGGCAATAATCCACCCGCATTTCCACACGGCAGCTCAGCTCAAATCGTTCTGATAATAGTGCCGGGTAGTGACGTACAGCCCCCGCCGGACCTCGACGGGCCGGTCGCCATAGGTGAACGAGACCCGCTCGACGGACAAAAGCGGCGTCCCCGCATCGACGGACAGCAGGGTGGCGGTGGCGCTATCTGCCGCCACGGCGCGGATTTTCTCGGTGGCCCGGATCATGCGCGTGCCGAATTCGGCCTCGAACAGCGCATACATCGGCCCCTTCCATTCGGTCAGCTTTTCGGCGGTCAGGCCCTTGAAGTTGGTACCCAGCAGCCAGATTTCGTCCAGCACCGTGGCTTCGCCGGAGAAAAACAGCACGCGGCGGATCTGCACCACGCTATCGCCGGTGCGGATCTCCAGCAGGCGTGCGATTTCGGCCGGCGCGCGCAGGCGCTTGCACTCCAGCACCTGGCTTGCGCCATAATGCGGCTCGCCCTCGTCCGGCACCAGGCGCAGGAAGCGGAACTTCACGCCATCCTCGTGGTGCGTCGTGACAAAGGTGCCCTTGCCCTGCCGGCGCGCGACCAGGTTCTCGGCCGCGAGTTCGTCGATCGCCTTGCGCACGGTGCCCTGGCTGACCTTGTAGCGCGCGGCAAGGTCCATCTCGCTGGGGATCATTTCGCCTGGCTTCCATTCGCCGGACTGCAGGCTCTGCGTGATGAGCGCCTTGATCTGCTGATAGAGCGGGCTGAACGTAGGCGAGGCCGCGGCGGCCGCGGACGGCTGCGTCCCGGCGCCGGGCGCAGCGGCGCCGTTATCCTGCACTGCAGCAACGGCAGTGCCGGCGAGGGACGGGGGCAGGGATGACATAACCGAATTTCACCACAAAATGGCAAAGGGCGTCCAGCCCGACATCAAATGTCTTATGTCTTATATAAGACATATGAATTGACAACACAATTGAGCCGGCCTACACTCCCGCAGGTTTCACGCTGGCATCCACTCTGGATACGGCACCCCTCTTCGCAGTAGACTTACGCTTTGTCGCACCCCATGACCCGTTGTGGCTCTCTCCAGTCGGCATCGTTAGCAGCGCGCCGGTGGATTGCCGCCTGCCGCCGTGGCGACAAATCCGCACCCGGTGACGTCCGGACCCCCGTCCGGCTCGCCACCGACCAGTTTCCCCCTCTTCTTGTTTGGAGAATTACTCATGGCTAAAGCCCCAATGCGCGTCGCAGTCACCGGCGCCGCTGGCCAGATCGGCTACTCCCTGCTGTTCCGCATTGCCAATGGCGACATGCTCGGCAAAGACCAGCCGGTCATCCTCCAACTGCTCGACCTCCCGCAAGCCCAGGCCGCCGTCAAGGGCGTGGTGATGGAACTGGAAGATTGCGCATTCCCGCTGCTGGCCGGCGTGGTGATCACCGACGATCCCAAGGTCGCGTTCAAGGATGCCAACGTCGCGCTGCTGGTCGGTGCCCGTCCGCGCAGCAAGGGCATGGAGCGCAAGGACCTGCTCGAAGCCAACGCCCAGATCTTCACGGTGCAGGGTAAGGCACTGGACGAAGTCGCCGCCCGCGACATCAAGGTGCTGGTGGTCGGCAACCCGGCCAATACCAACGCCTATATCGCGATGAAGTCGGCTCCGAGCCTGCCCAAGGAGAACTTCACCGCCATGCTGCGCCTGGATCACAATCGTGCCCTGTCGCAAATCGCCGCCAAGACCGGCAAGCCTGTCGCGTCGATCGAGAAGATGTTCGTCTGGGGCAACCACAGCCCGACCATGTACGCCGACTACCGCTACGCGACCGTCGACGGCCAGAGCGTCAAGGACCTGATCAACGACCACGCCTGGAACAATGACGTGTTCCTCCCGACCGTCGGCAAGCGCGGCGCCGCCATCATCGAGGCGCGTGGCCTGTCGTCGGCAGCTTCGGCCGCCAACGCCGCCATCGACCACGTGCATGACTGGGTCCTGGGCTCGAACGGCAAGTGGGTCACCATGGGCATCCCGTCCGACGGTTCCTACGGCATCCCCGAGGACACCATGTTCGGCTTCCCGGTGACCACCGCCAACGGCAAGTATGAAATGGTCAAGGGCCTTGAAGTCGACGCCTACAGCCGGGAAAAGATCAACATCACGCTCAAGGAACTGGAAGAAGAGCGTGCCGGCGTGCAGCATCTGCTCGGCTGATCCAGGCACCGCCAATGACTAAGCCGGAGCCCCGCAACGATTCACGAATCGGCGCGGGCTCCGGTTTTTTCATTCTGGCGCCCCGCCCTTCCCTCCCCCAACCGCTATCCGATTGAATAAAGTGCATCCTTCCGAGGTCTTGTTCCAGGGCGAAGCCATTCCGACGCAACTGCCGGTCTGCGACCACTATGCCGGCAGCGAAAAGCTGATGCTGAAATCGCTTGCCCTGCAGCAAGAGCTTGGGCCCGTGTTCGATATCACTTTCGACTGCGAAGACGGCGCCGCCGTGGGCCTGGAGCGCGATCACGCCGAATTGTGCGCTCGCCTCATCAACGGCCCGCTGAACCGCTTCAACCGCGTGGGCGTTCGCGTACACGACCCTGCCCATGCCAGCTGGCGCCAGGACATCGACATCCTGGTCGGCAGTGCCGGCGCCCGCCTGGCCTATGTGGTCGTGCCCAAGGTAACCGACGTGGTGGAGGTCGCCCGCGTCACCGACCACGTCAACCAGGCCGCGCGCGCGGCCGGCATTGCGCGCCACATCCCCATTCATGTGCTGATAGAGACGCACGCCGCGCTGGAGCAGGCTTTCGATATCGCCCGGCTGGTGCAGGTGGAATGCCTCAGCTTCGGCTTGATGGATTTCGTCTCGGCGCACCACGGTGCCATTCCGGGCGAAGCCATGCGCTCGCCGCAGCAGTTCGAGCACCCGCTGATCCGGCGTGCCATGCTCGAGATCTCGGCAGCCTGCCATCGTCATGGCAAAGTGCCGTCGCACAATGTCAGCACCGATATCGAGCAGCCCGCGCGCGCTGGAGACGATGCGATACGGGCGCGTGCCGAGTTCGGCTACCTGCGCAAGTGGAGCATCCACCCCAGCCAGATCCAGCCGATCGTGGCGGCCTTCCGCCCTGGCGGCGCGGAGATCGGCGCGGCCAGCGAGATACTGATGGCCGCCTACGAGAACAACTGGGCGCCGATCCGCCACCAGGGCCAGTTGCACGACCGCGCCAGCTACCGCTATTACTGGTCGCTGCTGCAGCGTGCGCATGCCACCGGCGCCGGCCTGCCGGGCAATGTGCTGGACCGCTTTTTTGCATGAACGCTGCCTGGGGCGTGGCATCGCGCGGCATTTGCGCGGTGCGCCCAGGCAATGACCACCCTATGACACAGGGTCCAGCCCGGGCCAGGCGCGGGTGAGAGGCCAGACAGGAGACACGATGTCAGAGCAGCAGCCAGTCCCGCAGAACACCCCTAAGCCGAAGAAATCCGTCGCCCTGTCGGGCGTGACCGCCGGCAATACAGCGCTATGCACGGTCGGCCGTACCGGCAACGACCTGCACTACCGYGGCTACGACATCATCGACATCGCCGAGACCTGCGAGTTCGAAGAGATCGCCCACCTGCTGGTGCACGGCAAGCTCCCCACCCGCGCCGAACTCACCGCCTACAAGGCCAAGCTCAAGGCCCTGCGCGGCCTGCCCGCCAACGTCAAGGCCGCGCTCGAATGGGTGCCCGCCAGCGCCCACCCGATGGACGTGATGCGCACCGGCGTGTCCGTGCTCGGCACCGTGCTGCCGGAAAAGGACGACCACAACACCCCMGGCGCGCGCGAYATCGCCGACCGCCTGATGGCCAGCCTCGGCTCCATGCTGCTGTACTGGTACCACTACAGCCACAACGGCAAGCGCATCGAGGTCGAGACCGACGACGACTCCATCGGCGGCCACTTCCTGCACCTGCTGCACGGCCAGAAGCCGTCGGCGCAGTGGGAACGTGCGATGCACACTTCGCTCAACCTGTACGCCGAGCACGAGTTCAACGCCTCCACCTTCACCGCCCGCGTGATCGCCGGCACGGGCTCGGACATGTACTCGTCGATCAGCGGCGCCATCGGCGCGCTGCGCGGCCCCAAGCACGGCGGCGCCAACGAAGTGGCGTTCGAGATCCAGAAGCGCTACGACAGCCCCGACGAAGCCCAGGCCGACATCGTGCGCCGCGTGGAAAACAAGGAAGTGGTGATYGGTTTCGGCCACCCGGTGTACACCATCAGCGACCCGCGCAACCAGATCATCAAGGACGTGGCGCGCCGCCTGTCGAAGGACGCCGGCTCGACCAAGATGTTCGACATCGCCGAACGGCTGGAAACGACCATGYGGGACATCAAGAARATGTTCCCCAACCTGGACTGGTTCAGCGCCGTGAGCTACCACATGATGGGCGTSCCGACCGCCATGTTCACGCCGCTGTTCGTGATCTCGCGGACCTCCGGCTGGGCTGCCCACATCGTCGAGCAGCGCATCGACAACAAGATCATCCGCCCCAGCGCCAACTACACTGGTCCGGAGAACCTGAAGTTCGTGCCGATCAAGGATCGCAAGTAACACCCGGCTGCCGGTTTGCTCCCCTGTACCGCCCGTGGGAGAGGGGGTAGCCGGCCGCGAAGCACGGCCGCTACCCCCTGATCATTACTCTCTTTCTTCCCTACAAAATGAACACTGCAAACCGCAAACCGCTGCCCGGCACCCAGCTGGATTTCTTCGACACGCGCGCCGCGGTCGACGCGATCCAGGCGGGCGCCTATGACAAGCTGCCGTACACGTCGCGCGTGCTGGCCGAGAACCTCGTGCGCCGCTGCGACCCGGCAACGCTGACCGATTCCCTCAAGCAGCTCATCGAACGCAAGCAGGAACTGGATTTCCCCTGGTTCCCGGCGCGCGTGGTCTGCCATGACATCCTGGGCCAGACCGCACTGGTGGACCTCGCCGGCCTGCGTGACGCGATCGCGGCCCAGGGCGGCGATCCGGTCATGGTCAACCCGGTGGTGCCGACGCAGCTGGTGGTGGACCACTCGCTGGCCGTCGAGTGCGGTGGCTTCGATCCCGATGCGTTCGCGAAGAACCGCGCCATCGAAGACCGCCGCAACGAAGACCGTTTCGATTTCATCAACTGGACCAAGAAGGCGTTCAAGAACGTCGACGTCATTCCGCCGGGCAACGGCATCCTGCACCAGATCAACCTCGAGCGCATGAGCCCGGTGGTGCAGGTAAAAGACGGCGTGGCCTTCCCCGACACGCTGGTCGGCACCGACTCCCACACCCCGATGGTGGACGCCCTGGGCGTGATCGCCATCGGYGTYGGCGGYCTGGAAGCSGAAAGCGTGATGCTSGGCCGCGCCTCSTGGATGCGCCTGCCGGAMAKCRTCGGCGTSGAGCTGACCGGCAAGCYGCARCCGGGCATCACCGCGACGGACACCGTGCTGGCCCTGACCGAATTCCTGCGCAAGGAAAAGGTCGTGTCGTCCTACCTCGAATTCTTCGGCGAAGGCACCACCCACCTGACGCTGGGCGAYCGCGCCACCATTTCCAACATGGCGCCGGAGTTCGGCTCCACCGCSGCGATGTTCTACATCGACSAGCAGACCATCAAGTACCTCCGGCTCACCGGCCGTGACGAAGCACTGGTCAAGCTCGTGGAGACGTATGCCAAGGAAGCCGGCCTGTGGGCGGACAGCCTGGAGCACGCCGAGTACCCGCGCGTGCTGAAGTTCGACCTGTCCTCGGTGGTRCGCAAYATSGCCGGCCCGTCCAACCCGCACAAGCGCGTGSCGACGTCCGAACTGGCCGCGCGCGGCATCAGCGGCAAGGTCGAGAACGAGCCCGGCCTGATGCCGGACGGCGCCGTGATCATCGCCGCCATCACCAGCTGCACCAACACCAACAACCCGCGCAACATGGTGGCCGCCGGCCTGCTGGCACGCAACGCCAACCAGCTTGGCCTGACCCGCAAGCCGTGGGTGAAAAGCTCGCTGGCGCCTGGCTCCAAGGCTGTCACGCTGTACCTGGAAGAAGCCAGCCTGCTGCCGGAACTGGAACAACTGGGCTTTGGCGTCGTGGCCTATGCCTGCACCTCCTGCAACGGCATGTCCGGCGCGCTGGATCCGGTGATCCAGAAGGAAGTCGTGGACCGCGACCTGTACGCCACCGCCGTGCTGTCCGGCAACCGGAACTTCGACGGCCGTATCCACCCGTATGCCAAGCAGGCCTTCCTGGCCTCGCCGCCGCTGGTGGTGGCATACGCCATTGCCGGCACCATCCGCTTCGATATCGAGAAGGATGTGCTGGGCACGGACGCCAATGGCAAGCCGGTGACCCTGAAGGACATCTGGCCGACCGATGCGGAAATCGACGCCGTCGTAGCCGCCAGCGTGAAGCCGGAGCAATTCCGCAAGGTGTACGAGCCGATGTTCGCCGTGACCGCCGACACCGGCGAAAAGGTCAGCCCGCTGTACGACTGGCGCSMGMWGAGCACMTACATCCGCCGCCCGCCGTACTGGGAAGGTGCGCTGGCCGGCGAACGCGCGCTCACGGGCATGCGCCCGCTGGCGGTGCTGGGCGACAACATCACCACCRACCACCTGTCGCCGTCCAACGCCATCATGCTCGATAGCGCCGCCGGCGAGTACCTGGCGAAGATGGGCCTGCCCGAGGAGGACTTCAAYTCCTACGCGACCCACCGCGGCGAYCACCTYACCGCGCAGCGKGCGACSTTYGCCAACCCCACCCTGAAGAATGAAATGGTGGTGGTGGACGGCAAGATGAAGGCAGGCTCGCTCGCCCGCGTSGAGCCSGAAGGCRAGGTCACCCGCATGTGGGAAGCSATCGARACCTACATGGMGCGCAAGCARCCGCTGATCGTGATCGCCGGYGCCGACTAYGGCCAGGGCTCCTCGCGCGACTGGGCCGCCAAGGGCGTGCGCCTGGCTGGCGTGGAGGCCATTGCCGCCGAAGGCTTCGAGCGSATCCACCGCACCAACCTGRTCGGCATGGGCGTGCTGCCGCTGGAGTTCAAGCCGGGCGTGAACCGCGCCACGCTGGGCATCGACGGCACCGAGACCTACGATGTGATCGGCGAGCGCAAGCCCCGGACCGACCTCACTCTGGTCATCCACCGCAAGAACGGCGAGCGTGTGGAAGTCCCCGTGACCTGCCGCCTCGATACCGCGGAAGAAGTGTCGATCTACGAAGCCGGCGGCGTGCTGCAGCGCTTCGCGCAGGACTTCCTCGAATCGTCGAAGGCAGCTGCGTAAGCACGGGCTGACGGCTTCGTGCATCGTGTTCGGGCGGTACGGCGACGTACCGCCCGTTTTCACCAGGACAAACTATCCATGGCCCACGTACCCCAGATCAAGATTCCCGCCACCTACATCCGTGGCGGCACCAGCAAGGGCGTGTTCTTCCGCCTGCAGGATTTGCCTGACGCCGCGCAGGTGCCGGGTGCGGCCCGCGATGCGCTGCTGATGCGCGTCATCGGCAGCCCGGACCCTTACGGCAAGCAGATCGACGGCATGGGTGCCGCTACCTCCAGCACCAGCAAGACCGTCATCCTCTCCAAAAGCAGCAAGCCCGATCACGACGTCGATTACCTGTTCGGCCAGGTCTCCATCGACCAGCCGTTCGTCGACTGGAGCGGCAACTGCGGCAATCTCTCCGCCGCCGTCGGGCCCTTCGCCATCAGCGCCGGGCTGGTCGACCCCAGCCGCATCCCGCAAAACGGCATGGCCATCGTGCGCATCTGGCAGGCCAACATCGGCAAGACCATCATCGGGCACGTGCCGATCACCAATGGCGCCGTGCAGGAAACCGGTGACTTCGAACTCGACGGCGTGACCTTCCCCGCCGCCGAAGTCCAGCTGGAATTCATGGATCCCGCAGCCGAGGAGGACGGCGCCGGCGGCGCCATGTTCCCCACCGGGAACCTGATCGACGATCTCGAGGTTCCCGGCGTCGGCACGCTGAAGGCCACCATGATCAATGCCGGCATCCCGACCATCTTCCTGGACGCGGAAGCCATCGGCTACAAAGGCACCGAACTGCAGGACGCCATCAACGGCGACCCCAGGGCGCTGGCGATGTTCGAGACCATCCGCGCCCACGGCGCGGTGCGCATGGGTCTGATCAAGGATATCGGCGAAGCCGCTACCCGGCAGCACACGCCGAAGGTGGCCTTTGTCGCCAGGCCAGCCGCCTATGTTGCGTCCAGCGGCAAGCAGGTTGCCGCCGGCGACGTCGACCTGCTGGTGCGCGCCCTGTCCATGGGCAAGCTGCATCACGCCATGATGGGCACGGCCGCCGTGGCCATCGGCACCGCCGCGGCCATCACGGGCACGCTGGTCAATCTCGCCGCCGGCGGTGGCGAGCGCAATGCCGTGCGCTTCGGCCATCCGTCGGGCACCCTGCGTGTGGGCGCGGAAGCCACGCAGGTCAACGGCGAATGGACCGTGACCAAGGCCATCATGAGCCGCAGCGCCCGGGTGCTGATGGAAGGATGGGTGCGCGTGCCCGGCGATGCGTTCTGAAGCACGCTGACGCAGTGGCCGATGGACGGCCCGCGGCGCGCATGGAGCCCGGCTTTTGCCGGGCTTTTTTGTGCCTGCCGTCCGCCTCCCGCCTCGGGAAAACCCCGAATCCGCAAATGTCGACACATTTGACCACCCTCTCGTATAGTTCACCCTCCGCTGGCCAGACACCTGTAAGTCAGGCCCGGGCCGGCCGGATTGCGAAGACCGATAGACGACGCAGACACCCAAAAGGTGCTGTTCAGTCGTGCCTATACGAGGAGAATCATGAAACGCTTTGCCCGTCTCACCACCATCGGCGCCCTGCTGCTCGCCGCCAGCCTGACCACCGGCGCCGCCCATGCGCAGCTTGCCCCGTCCGCCGCCGCGCCGACGCAGGCCAGCGCCCCCAGCGAAGCCCGCAAGGCCAATATCGTCATTATCGGCACCGGCGGCACCATCGCCGGCGCCGGCGCTGCCGCCACCAATACCGCGGCCTACCAGTCGGCCGTGGTGCCGGTGGACAAGATCATCGCCTCGGTCCCGGAAATCTCGAAGGTCGCCAACGTCAAGGGCGAGCAGGTCTTCCAGATCGG
>NZ_JBFTNE010000165.1:0-10268 GCF_056397325.1 Cupriavidus sp. 05N39 | reverse complement strand
ATGCACCTGGACCGCGCCCCGGTTCTGAGGGGTGTATTCCGGTATCTCCAGCTCGGTCTCGTGAGCGCTGTCGTCACCGGAGCCATATTCCCATCGAATCTTTGCTTTCATCCCGGGTCGCCAGCGTTTAGGGATTTCAACGCAACAGGAATACTTGCCCCCACCGCTTTCGGGAAATAGGCTGGGGCCACTCGCGCCGTTGACCGTAAACCAGAAGATGGCGCGATTCTCCATGTGGTCGTATCCTGTGACCTCCACCGGGATCATGTCGTCGGTACATCCGCCAAGCGGCAATAACAACAGCAGCACGGATGACAACAGCACCGCACGGAGCCTTGCACGGCCACACTTGCTTAGTAGATGCATGGATAGAACGCCTCGGAATTGGTAATGGAGATCCCCCGCAAAGCGTGGATTCGCCGCCTTTTTTCCCGGTCGGACAATGCCCGCCCACGTGTCAGGTCTGGATTCAGGGCAAACTCGATCGCTGTCATTTCTTGTGTTGATCCTCGTGGTAGTTTCGTGCCCAGTCCTCATTGAGGGTCCATGGGGCCCAGTCTTTCTGCGGCAAGGGATTGGCAGGATGGCCAAGGCTGTACCTGGACACGACGATCTTGACGCGATGTTCTGGGTAGAAATGCACCTGGACCGCGCCCCGGTTTTGCGCCGTATACTTAGGTATCGCTACCTCGGCTTCGCGAGGGCTGTCGTCACCGGAGCCATATTCCCAGCGGATCTTTGCTTTCATGCCAGGTCGCCAGCGTTTAGGGATTTCAATGCAGCAGTTGAAGCTGCCACCACCGCCACCCGGACCCAGATTCGGCCCACCCGCGCCGTTGACGGTGAAGCTGACGATGGCGCGCTTGTCCATGTGGTTGTATCCCGTTACCTCCACCGGGATCATGTCGTCGGTACAGCCGCCGAGCCGCAACAACAAGAACAGCACTGACGACAACAGCACCGCACGGAGGCTCGCACGGCCACACTTGCCTAGAAGACGCATGGATCGAACTCCTCGGAATTGGGAATGGCGATTTCGCGTGGAAGCCTTGCTGCTGCCAGCAAACATGATCAGTGCTTCGCATACTGCTCGGGCTCGAACACCATGCCCGTGATGGCACGGGTGCGGTCCGGCTCACCCAGCCAGGTGGACCAGCCCAGGCCCTCTGCCGAGCCAAGAACGGCCGGTGGAGCGGAGTCCGGAATCACCTGAAGTTCGACCTCCCAGACGAACTCGTATCCGACGAACGAGCGCACCCATTCGATCAGCAACGGCAGATCTCGCCCGTTGGGCGTGAAATTCAGATACCGCTGCAGGCTGAGTGGCCCGATCACCAGACGGAACTTGTGCTGGCGGTCGGACACCTTCTCACCAAGCATGGCACCCTGTCCCATCACGCTGGGCGCGCCCGGGCGGCCGAGGTGGGAGTGTTCCGCCGGGTCGATGGCGATCCAGTGCAGCACGAATTCTTCGAGCCTGACCGGCACGCCGAAGAAATGCGCCAGCGTGGCGGCGATGCCATCCGGGTTGCGGGCTTCACGCACATGGTGCGCGCTGGCCGCCAGACGGGCATGGGAGGGGAGGGGGCCGGCGATTTCGCCGGCTTCGCTGCCTGCAAGCCATCCGATGTAGCGGGAGAACACCTCATCATCCCGGCGATCCAGCCCCGCCGCGGATTGCCCGTGTGCCCATGCCTGGTAGAACTGGGTGAGCGCGCGGTGGTGGAACAGGTCAAGGAAATCGGCGGTGGTCCTGTCCCGGTGCGCCTCGCTGCGCTCGCGGACGATTTCCGTGAAGTGGATCGGCAGGGCGCCGTTCGGCCCCAGCATGCCCAGACCGAACAACTGAATCTTGAGCCCGGTTGGCGTTTGCTGGAGCTGGGCGATCTCGCGCGGCGCAAAGGTGAGGGAGGCTTGCTGGCCGATCCGGAAATGTTCGTCGCCTGGCCGCTGCGCTTGTCCGATCGGCGGCAAGTCCGGGCGATGGGCGGCCAACTGGCGCAGCAGTCCAAGGAAGCTCAGCTTCCACGGCGCCTGACCAGCATACTGCGCGGGTGGTGCAAGTGCGCTGGCTGGTGGCGGCGCATTGTCATCGATTCCCCGATACATGGCTATACCGCGCTACGGGTGCCCATACGGGCCGGCCAGCGATGAACCAGACCACGCTGGATTGAGGTCATCTCGGTTTCCGTGAAGGAATTTACCGACACATGACGAGCGAGAAAATGTTCCAGGACGACACCGAACAGGTAGGGGCTGATGCCAGAGAAGCCGGTTTCGTCAACCGTCAACTGGCACTGAATGCCGCGTCCGTAGATGATCGGCCCGTTGTCCGGAAGCCGGCGCGTGACCGGCCTGACTTTGGAGCCGATCAGGCTGTCAACCTGACGTTGTTGTGCTGTGTTCTCGCTTGCCACGAACAGACGCAACATGTCCCGCAGGCCCTGGCCGCCTTGGCGATGGTCAAGATCGGTCAACGACAGATAGTTGAACCCGAGTTGCCGGATCAGGCGCCAGGCCATCTCTCCCTCGGCGAACGGCGCACGCGGTGCGGAAGGGGGGCGGATGAGGCCGACGCTGGCGACGGGCACGGAATCGGGTGCTTGCAGGTCCTTTCGGCCATTACGGGGCACCAGGTTGGAAAGGTCGCGGTTGGTGACCAGTGCCTCGACGGACAGGTGCCGCAGGACGTCGGGATAGGGGGCTTCGTTCTGATCCACCAGTGAAAGGAACACTTCGCTACCGGTGTAGGCGGTACGGGTACCGTACTTGCGCGCATGGGTGGACAGCACCCGCCGCTCCCGCCGCATGGAGAAGTAGCGGCCGTGATTTCCTTCGTCGCCGTTGAGGGTGGCGAAGAGGGGGCGAAAGTCGATAGCCTCGCTGTGCTCCGCTTTCTGGCCGAAGATCTTCTGGACCGAGTAGATCTCGAAGTCCAGGGGCGACGTGCGATCCGGCACCATGTGAAACTCGGTTCGTCCCGGGTGAATCTCGATGCGGTCGGTCCGCTTCGGGAAGAGATTCACCACGGGCGCGCAGTACAGTGCAAACTGGCCCGCATCGACGTGGGCGGCCGGATTGCCCGGCGGCTTCGAAAGCAGCAGGACAATTTCGGCTTCCGCGCCATCGATCCTGGCGAGCCCGGGCGCCAGGCCGTTGAGTCTGAAGAAGTAGAAACGCTGAGGACACGCGAAGTACTCATGCACGAGGTTGTGCCCGTGGAATTTGTTCCACGCAAGCGGCAGGGCACTTTCTCCGGGGGCGAACCCAAGCAAGGAAACAGCATCCTTGCTGACTGCGGAGGGCTTGTTGCCCATATCCCCGGGTTGACCGATCAGGGAGACGGTGCCGGCGCTATGCACGAGTTCCAGCAGATGGCTGGCGATGTGTTCATCGCCACGAAGGTAGACGGCCAGTGAGTCTACCGACGGAAGCTGGGCAAAGGTCGTGTCACGGTTGATGCGCAGCCGCAGGCGCAAGGCGCCCTGCACGGTGACGTGCGCGGGCACGTAGCGCTCCAGGCCCGGGATGTCGGGCGGGATGCCGGTGAGCCTTGCCTCGACTATCTCGAATGGCCAGAGTTGCACATCCTGCGTGGTGCGGAACTCGCACGCCGTCGACTCGCCATCTGGAATGCCCGCCTTGAGGGTTGTCCCGCGGGGAACCACGACGCCACGGGCAAAGTCTCCTTCTTTCTCACTGGGGTGGAACTGGGCGACCGCGATTGCCGGCGTGGGCGCCACATAGTTGGGATAGACAACTTCCAGCAGGCGTTGCGTGAAACGGGGAAACTCCGCATCCAGCTTGATCTGGGTTCGCGCGGACAGGAAGCAAAAGGCTTCGATCAAACGCTCGACATAGGGATCGGCCACCTCGTGTCCGTGCATGCCCAGCCGTTTCGCAACCTTGGGGTGCTGGCTGGCGAATTCACCAGCCAGCTCGCGCATGTAGACGAGCTCCTGGTTGTAGTACTCAAGAAGTTGCGGGTCCATGGTGTCAGGTGGCGTGGATGGATTTGACGCTGATCCGGCTGGTTTCCAGATCGAGTGAACTCTGCGCGGTGAACGCCATTGGATAGGGATCCATGTGGATCAGCCCGCGGATCTCGAAGAGCAGGACGTTGTAGCGGTGTGGCGCATCCTCCTTCTCCAGCGGCGCTACTGCCAAGGTGCCTGGAATGAGCCGTGGTTCGAAATCAAGGATGGCGCGCTTGATGATGTCGACGATGTCGCTCCACTTGTGCTCGGACAGGTWGGTGCCCGCTACGGCAGGAACCCCGTAGTTGAGCGTTGAACTTGCCACGGCCCGATAGCGATTGCGATCCATCTCATCTTCGCGATTGGTCGTGTTGAGCAGATAGGTCAGGTCGCGCTGGACGATCTCGCGCATCTGAGCGCGCGTGAAGGTGTACTCGTCGGCGCGTTCCGTTTGCCGATGCGGGGCTTCGTCGCGCAGACGATCAAACAAAGTCGGCAGCAGGTGCGCATGTGGGCGGCGCGGTGCGCGGCGGTCAGTCATGGATGCCACCAAGAGTCAGCATGGCAGTCTCCAGCAGAGGGACGTCGCCGGCGTCGGTCATCCAGGTTTTTTGACCAAGGCCCATCACCCCGGTCTCGCCAGCTTCGCTCCAGGTGGTTTCTCGCGCCATGCGAATGGCGTCGCGGCCAAGCTCTGAATCCGGATACCGAACCGGGATGAAGCCGCGTGCGATGGACCCGTCGACGAGGGTCACGGTGGCCGGTCGCCATAGCAGATCCAGCAGCCCCGCTGGGGCGCGCATGTGCAACGTCCGCATCTGCGAAAACGGCAGCCAGGTGTAGCGGCCGGCGACGACTAGTTCGCAGGTGGGGCCTAAGCGAGTGTCGGTGTCGGTGATCCATGCGAAAGGTTGCCCGTCATGGCTCCCAGGCGTGTCCGACACATCGGAGAACGCGAGATTCCGGTTGCGGTCCGCGCCGGAAATATCGCAGGCCTCGGCCAGGGCAAGCGCCACGTGTAGCCGCTCGAGCCACCCGGGCGCAGGCAGCAAGTAAGCGGGTTCGCGCGCTCCCGAGAAGACCGCCTTGCGGAACGCTTCCATCCGGACCAGGTCGCGATAAGCGTGCGCGGTCTGTGCGAAGTCCGGTGCCAACTGGGCGGCAACCTGCAACTGCCTGAGCGCGCGCGGCCAGTCACCGACCACGCACAGCCATTGGAAGAGGCCCCACCTCGCGTCGAAGCTGCCGGGCTGCTTGCGCACGCCAGCCTCTGTTGCGGCCAGCGCGTCCGCGATGGATCCGGCCTCGCCGAGAACGCTACCGATGGCACCGAAGGCACGCGTCGTGTTATTGGCCGCCATGACCGCGCTCTCCGGCAGGTGAAGTTTGTGGCGATGCGGGTGCCGGACGATAGGCGCTATCCATCGAGACAAGGTGATGTTCGCGCCGGGTCAACTCGGCGGTGACGTCGCGGCGCCGCGTCGGCACGATATTTCCCGCGAACAGCCACAGCACGTCATTCGATGCGGATGCCGCGGGGAGTTCCAATGCCTCAAGGTTGCCAAGCGGGCCGATGAGTGCGTCGATCGGTAGCCGGCCGGCAAGCCCATGCAGGAGCGACGAGTCTGCCCTGGCATCTGCGGCCAGGGCATCGAGCGGCTGCTCGACTGCAATGGCAGGCGCGGACCTGCTTGTGAGGCACTGGCTGAACGGGCTCACGTAATTCGGATCGCGCAGGGCCGCCTCACCTTCCTGCACCAATGCGTCGAGCACATCATCGCGCTTCGCGCCCGCTGCCGGCGCGGGCTCTGGTTCGATGCAGGCGGGACGAAGCATGGCGAACGGGTCGGGCACCGAGGTCGGAGGCGTCACCTCAGCGGCCTGCCGTGGCCACACTTCGCCCATGGTGTCACCGATGCCCGACCGGAACGTTCTCGACGGCGACAGGTTCAAGAGCTTTTCCAGCTCGTCCATTGCATCTCCTCGGTGGCGGGCGGGCCGGAGCCCCATCCAAAGAGCCAGAATGATAATCGCAAATCGTTACCGAATAAAATGTAAATTAATTGTTAAGAATTTTCTTATGAATTCAGATGAGAGTTAAGAATTTTGAAATTCAATTTAATACTTGTCCTATTGACTGACCGTGAAGAGTTGGAATCCAGCGTTCTCGGAAAATAGGTGTTTACCTGTGACGCGATTTGCTCATATTCTAAAAAAGGAACTAAATTCACATTCTCTTCGGGCTTTGCGTAGCCACCCCATGCAGGCCACTCCATGCAGAAGAGAGCAGAGCAAGGCATCAAATGGACATCTCGCGTCAGGCGCTGTTCGGCCGACTCAATCCCACCCTGTTCCAGGCAATCGAAAGCGCCACTGCCTTTTGCAAGCTGCGCGGCAACCCATATGTGGAACTCGCGCACTGGCTGCATCAGCTGTTGCAGGCGCCTGATGGCGACCTTCAACGGATCCTGCGGCATGCGGGCGCCGACTTGGCCGCACTGGAAGCAGACATGGCCCGGGCGTTGGCGGCGCTGCCGGCTGGCGCCACGTCGATCAGCGACTTCGCGTTCCAGATTGAATCCGCGATCGAGCGAGCCTGGGTGTACGCGACGCTCGCTTTTGCCGATGACCGGGTGCGTGGCGCCTACTTGCTGACTGCGCTGCTCAAGACGCCCGAATTGCGCCGCACGGTCCTGGGGATATCCAGCCAGTTCGCACGCGTGCACGCTGACGGCCTGGTTGAGTCGGTCCCGGCACTGGTCGCGCAGTCGCCGGAGAGCAGGGAAGCTGCCTACGACGATTGCGGGCTGGCACCGGCCACCCCGGGTGAGGCCAGTGGCGCGATGGCGCCCGCGGGCTCGGGCAAATCCGCGTTGGGCCAATACTGCCGGGACATGACCGAGGAGGCTCGCGCTGGCCGACTTGACCCCGTGATCGGGCGCGAGCACGAGATTCGAACCATGACGGATATCCTGCTGCGCCGCCGCCAGAACAATCCATTGCTGACCGGCGAGGCTGGGGTTGGCAAGACCGCCGTCATCGAGGGGTTGGCGCAGGCGATTGCAGCAGGCGAGGTGCCACCGAGCCTGAAAGACATCCGGCTGCTCTGTCTCGACGTGGGGGCGCTGCTGGCCGGTGCCAGCATGAAAGGCGAATTCGAGGCGCGCCTGAAAGGGGTGCTAGAGGAGGCCGCGAAGTCTGTCAAACCAGTGATTCTGTTTGTCGACGAAGTCCACACGCTGGTTGGCGCTGGCGGGCATGCCGGTACGGGGGACGCCGCCAACCTGCTCAAGCCCGCGCTGGCCCGCGGGGCATTGCGCACTATCGGTGCCACCACCTGGAGCGAGTACAAGCGCCATATCGAGAAGGACCCGGCGCTCACGCGCCGCTTCCAGGTTCTGCAGGTCATGGAACCGGAGGAGGCCAAGGCTGTCTCGATGGTGCGGGGGCTGGTCGACACCTTCGAGGCGCACCACCAGGTATGGATCCGCGACGAGGCCGTGCGTGCCGCCGTCAAATTGTCGCATCGCTACATTCCGTCCAGACAGTTGCCCGACAAGGCAATCAGCTTGCTCGATACGGCCTGCGCGCGCGTTGCTTTGTCGCTGCATGCGCCGCCGGCGGTCGTGGACCACCTGCGCCAGCAATTGGCCGCGGCCGAGACCGAGTGCGCGCTGCTTGCCAAGGAGGGCGGATTCGGCAAGCCGGACCTGCGCGCGACTGCTGGCGCGCAGGTCCGGCACGGCCAGATCAAGGCCGATCTGGCGGCGGCCGAGGCGCGCTGGGAAAAGGAGCGGACCCTGGCCGTGGAGCTGGTGACACGCAGGCAAGCACAGTTGCATGCCATCGCGCAAGGCCAGCAGGGCGCAGATGGGGAGCAACCCGGCGAGGCGCTGCCGCTGTCGGAGGCAGAGGCGTCCCTGCGGGCGGCGCAGGCAGGGACGCCGCTTGTCTACACCGAGGTGGATGAGGCTGTGGTAGCCGCGATCGTAGCGGATTGGACGGGCATTCCCGTGGGACGCATGGTCTCCGATGAGGTTGCCGCCGTGATGCAGTTGCCATGCACGCTCGGCGCCCGCGTCATTGGCCAGGACCATGCACTGGAGCAGCTCGGCGAGCGCGTCCAGACCGCCCGCGCGCAACTCACCGATCCCAACAAGCCGGTGGGCGTGTTCCTGCTGGTCGGCCCCTCGGGCGTTGGCAAGACAGAGACCGCGCTGGCGCTGGTGGACGCCCTTTATGGCGGCGAGCAGAACCTCATCACGATCAACCTCTCCGAGTTCCAGGAGGCACACACCGTATCAACCCTCAAGGGTGCGCCGCCGGGCTACGTCGGCTATGGCGAGGGGGGCGTATTGACCGAAGCGGTGCGCCGACGCCCTCACAGCGTGGTGCTGCTCGACGAGGTCGAGAAAGCTCACGCCGATGTGCACGAAGTCTTCTACCAGGTCTTCGACAAGGGCTACATGGAAGACGGGGAAGGGCGCCATATCGACTTCAAGAACACCATCTTGCTGCTGACCAGCAATGCGGGTTCCGATCTGCTGGCGAACCTCTGCGAAGACCCCGCGCTGATGCCCGAGCCGGCCGCCCTGCGGGACGCCCTGATGCCGGAACTTCGTAAAGTGTTTCCGGCGGCATTCCTGGGCCGGCTGGTGGTGGTGCCCTACCTCCCGCTCGCGGCCAGGAACCTCGGCCGGATTGTGCGGGTGCATCTGGATCGCGTGGTGGCACGCATGCACAACCAGCATGGCATCGCGCTCACCTATGGCAGTGCCGTGGTCGACGCCATTGTCGAACGATGCCCGGTTGGCGAGACCGGCGCGCGGCAGCTGATCGGCTTCATCGAGCAGGTCATCCAGCCGCAACTCGCGCGGCTGTGGCTGTCCGCCCTGTCGGAGAAACGCCCGTTGGCTGCCATCGACATCCGACTGCCCGGCAGCGGCAGCGGCTCGCCCGAGCTGACCTATCACGCCGAATACCGTCCGGGCCACGACCCTGTTGGGCCGGCGTATCCCAAAGCCGAAGCGGCCTAGAGCCGTGCGGCACGTCCTTGTAACCCGCTGGGGAGAACCATGTCTGTTGTGAACAGTTCGCAGAAATTTATCGCTCGCAATCGCGCGCCGCGTGTGCAGATCGAGTACGACGTCGAAGTCTATGGCTCGGAGAAGCGCATCGAGTTGCCCTTCGTGATGGGCGTGTTGGCCGACCTGTCGGGCAAGCCGGCCGAGCCGCTGCCGCCGGTAGCCGATCGCAAGTTCCTGGAGATCGATATCGACAACTTCGATGAACGGATGAAAGCCATGAAGCCTCGCATGGCCTTTGCCGTGCCCAATACGCTTTCCGGCGAAGGGCAACTCATGGTTGACATGACGTTCGAGAGCATCGAGGACTTCTCGCCGGCGGCTGTGGCCGGCAAGGTCGACGCCCTCCGGAAACTACTGGAAGCCCGCACGCAGCTCGCCAATCTGCAGACCTACATGGACGGCAAGTCGGGGGCGGAATCGCTGATCAATCAATTGCTGCAAGACCCGGCGCTGCTGCAGTCGCTTGCCAAGGCACCCAAGCCCGAGGCGAATCACGGCGACACCCTGGCGCCGCAGTCCTGACTGGCTCGGCTGCTTGCCTACCTGAACAACCTCATTAAGCAAGGATTCCATGGTTTCCGCCCAACAAAGACAACAACAGGCCGTCGCGACGGCTGAGCATTCGGATTTTGCGGCACTGATCAGCCGCGAGTTCTCTCCCAAGACCGACCAGGCACGCGAAGCGGTCGACCTGGCCGTCAAGACGCTGGCCGAACAGGCGCTGGCCAGCGCGTTCACGATGAGCGACGATGCTTACAAGAGCATCGAGGCCATCATCGGCGCCATCGACAAAAAGCTCTCGGAGCAAATCAATCTGATTTTGCACCACGAGAGCTTCCAGAAGCTGGAGTCTGCCTGGCGCGGCTTGCACCACCTAGTGTCAAACACGGAGACCGACGACAAGCTGCGCATCCGCGTGATGGACGTGTCGAAGGAGGAGTTGCGCCGCACTCTGCGCCGCTACAAGGGCATCGGCTGGGATCAGAGCCCATTCTTCAAGCGCGTCTATGAAGAGGAGTACGGCCAGCTCGGTGGCGAGCCGTACGGCTGCCTGGTCGCCGACTATTACTTTGACCACACGCCGCCCGACGTGGAACTGCTCGGGTCGCTGGCCAAGATCTCGGCCGCCGCCCATGCACCATTCATCGCCGGCGCCTCACCGTCCGTGCTGCAGATGGATTCATGGCAGGAACTGGCCAACCCG
>NZ_JBFTNE010000164.1:0-10564 GCF_056397325.1 Cupriavidus sp. 05N39 | reverse complement strand
AGCCAGGTGAACCGACGAACCCACCGAGCCGATCGCAAAGTTCAGCTTGCCGGGTTTGCTCCTGGCCAGCTGGATCAGTTCCGGGATGTTGTTGGCAGGCAGGCTGGGCGTGGCCACCAGTACGCTCGGGACGGTGGCCACCATCGTGATCGGCGTGAAATCCTGGATCGGGTCGAAGGGCAGCTTCTTGTACAGCGTGGCGTTGATGGTGTGGCTGGTGAAGCTCATCAGCAGGGTGGTGCCGTCGGGCGCGCTCTTGGCCACCTGGTCGGCGGCGATATTGCCGCCCGCACCCGGGCGATTCTCCACCACCACGGACTGATCCAGTTCGCGGGACATCTCCTGGGCGATGGTGCGCGCCAGCGTATCCGTGGTGCCCCCGGCGGGCGCCCCCACCAGGATGCGGATGGGTTTGCCGCCGGCGATCTCGGCGCGCGCTACCGGCGCGTGCGCTAGCAGCGCAACACTGACGGCGGCGCCAAGCAGGCCGTACATCGCCTTGCGGCGCGAGGGGGTGGCAAGCGCATGGGAGAAAGGTCGGCCCGTGCTGGGAGCAGGCATCGCGGTTTCCTTCTGGAAAGATCGTGAGCGTGCAGTATCGCTCGCTTTTCTTACTCGCGCAGCCCTGTTCGCGCTTCGCTTTCCACCCAGACATTGGCGCTGTCGCCGCCCGCGGGGGAGAGCTCCATGCGGTATTCATAGCGGTCCGGCCGGTATTGGCCGAGCAGGAACTGCACCGGGCGGCCAGCCTTGTCCAGCACCACGCGGCGCACCGCCAGCAGCGCGCCGCCCACGGGCACGTCAAGCAATGGCGCTACCACCACGTCGGCCAGCCGGGCCGACAGCGTCTGGCTGGCGCGCCCCAGCTGCACGCCCGAGCCTTCGAGCAGGCGCAGCATCGGCGTGCTTTCGAGATCCTTGCGATTGAGGCCGCGCCCCAGGTCGGCCGGAAGATAGGTGGTGATATGCGATAGCGGGCGGCTGCCATAGTGGCGCACGCGCACCACCTTGACCACCGGGTCGCCTGGTTGCAGCCCGAGCGCGTCGGCGACTTCCGGGGTGGCGTGGACGTCGTCGATCGATATCACCTTGACCGAGGTTTTCTGCCCCATGTCGATGATGTTGTCGAGCAGGCTGCCGGGGCGGTCGCCGACCGTAACCGGCTTGATCGGGTGCGGATTGACGAATGTGCCTAGGCCGCGATGGCGGCGTACCAGGCCTTCCTGCACCAGGCGGTCGAAGACGCGGCGCATGGTCACGCGCGATGCGTGAAACTGCTTGGCGAGGTCGATTTCGCCCGGCAAAGGGCCTTGACCGAAACGGCCTTCCACAATCTGTTGGCGTAGTACCACGTAAATCTGGTGATACAGGGGAACGACGGCTTCACTCATGGTTTCCCTTGCGAATAGGTGACAAGTCTCAGATAGCCTTAATGTACTTTAAATCAGACATAGAGCCTAGTCATGTCGCCAGTTGTGCGTTATTCGATCCCCGAATGGCCCTGGGGCGTTGCGTGCATGCAGCGGATATGCAGCATTCGGCGTGTTGATCCCTCGCAATGTCTTCTTTCCACCGCGCCGGGGCGGACGCGCGGGGCTATCACGCAGCGTCTCATCCGAAGTAGGGAACGTGGCGACGAGCGACGACCAGTGCACCGGCGGGACGTGTGTTTCACTCGTGATACAGCATGGGCAACCTAGGGTTTTCCTTGGGAACCGCGCTAAAGGCCTGATAGCAGGCGGAGTTTTCGCTGCCATGGGGAACTCTCTGCCATGTAGCGCGTCGGGCCTTGTCACAGCCATGTGACATGTCGTGTGCGGTTCACAGCGGCGGCACCGCCGCGCGTCCTCTGCAAGCCAGATAAAGGTTGAGGGCATGCCTTTGTAGCCCTTGTATTGCAAGGGTTTACAAGTTTGAGACATTTGCCTGGCACCGATTATGCGGAAAGAGAGGCTGGTTTGGCCGAGTGCCGGACCCGGGCCTCCAGCCATCGTTCTCCCCGAGCGCTGGCGAGAGGCTGAGCCGCTGTGAAATTCTCCTGGGAGCTTTGTATGAAAAAGACCTTACTTGCGTCGGCGATTGCTTTGGCCCTTGGGGCAGGCGGTCAGGCGATGGCTAACCCGACGAACAACAATGGCGAGGAAACGCGCAGTACCACGCAGACAGCCACTGCAACTTCCACCCAGTCCGGCGGCGGCGCGGCGGCGAACGAAAACTCATCGGCCTCGCAAGACAACAGCTATCACTCGAGGACATCCACCAAAACTTCTACCAGGAACACCACCAATACCACAACCAAGAACAACGCCGATAACCGGGGCCGGGTCACTTTCGATGAAGGCTATGGCAATGCCGGCGCGAACAACGGCGGCACGGCCAACGCCGCTTTCACCAACTCCTTCAATACCAGCAAGGCAATTGCCATCAGCAAGCTCTCGGGCTCGGTGAGCGGCATTTCGATTGGCAACATCGGCAATGTCGCCACCAACAACGGTAACGCCAATGGCGGCGCCGGTGGCAAGGGCGGTTCCGGTCATGGCGGCGCCGGCTACGGTGGCTCTGGCGGCAACGGTGGCAACAGCGGCAACGGCGGCAGCGGCGGTAGCGGCGGTTCCGCTAGCAACGGTAGCGCCACCGCGGGTGCTGCCAGCAACGGCAGCGCCAATGCTGGTGACGGCGGCAATGGCGGCAAGGCCATCGGCTGGGCCGGAGACGGCGGCAACGGCAAGGGCTCTGGCGGCGATGCGCTTAGCGCCAGCGTCGGCGTGGGTGCCCGCGGCGGCAGTGCCAAGGGCTCCGGCGGCGACTCGCTGGGTGCCAGCCTCGCAGGCTCCGGCAAGGGCGGCAGCGCAGGTGCCGCCGGCGGTAGCGCCGGCAGCCTGAGTGCCGGCAAGGGCGGCAGCAGCGGATCGGCTGCCGGCAGCGGCGGCAACGGTGGCCGCTGGGGCTTTGGCGCCGGTGGCGGCGGTGGCAGTAGCACGGCAGGTGCAGGCGGTGCCGGCACTGGCGGCACGACCACAGCCACGGCAGGCGCAGGTACCGCGACCGGCGGTGCAGGCGGTGCGGCGACATCCGGCGCATCCAGCCCGACCGGCGGTGCCGGTACCGGGCTTGGCGGTGCAGGTGGTGCGGGCACAGGCGGCGCGGCAACGGCTTCCGGCGGCGCAGGCACCGGCACGGGTGGCGCGGGTGGTACCCAAACCAGCCTGGCCGGTAGCGGCGGCGGCGGCGGCAGCGCAGCCAACGGCAGTGCTACCACCCAGGCCACCAACGGCAGCGCAACGGCAGGCGCTGGCGCGGTTGGCGCGGCTTCCGGCGCCGGTGGCGCTGGCGGCGTGGGCAATGGCGGCACTGGCGGTACCGGCAATGGCGCAGTGGGTGGAGCTGGCGGCGCCGGCGGCACCAACTACGTCGATGCTGGCACCTTCAATATGTCCAACACCATGACCAGCGTCGGTCAGTCGGCAGCGGGCATCATGATCGCCAACCAAAACAGCGGCTTCGCTTCGCTGGTGCAACAAAGCGTCAACGTCCAGGCCAACCTGGCGGTCGGCAAGTAAGGCGCGTGCGTGGTGGTGGCGTGCGCTGCGGGTGGATGGCCCGCGCGCACGTCCCGCCGGCACAGCTTGACTCCGGCAACTCAGGGCATCCCGGCGCATCGTGCGCTGCCGGGGTGCCCATTCGACGAAGCGTCCACTCGCTTCCGGTGTGATCGTCTGGATGGGGACGGCACGCAAGAGGCTGAAGGAGACACCAACATGCGATCGGTCCGCTCCGCTGTCACCCTGGTCACGACAGCAATCCTGGTCTGGCCTGGCCTGCAAGCCTTTGCCGGGCCGCAGCCCGCCGGGCCATCAGCCGCAGTGCCTGCGGCCAACACCGGAACCGCCATGAACACCAGCGCGGCGGCGCCGGATCAGACTCCCGCTGCCGTGGTGGGTGGCGCTCGGCGCGGCATCTTTGCCGATCTCGGCAAACCCGTCGCCAGCGACAAGCTCGAAGGTATCCGCGGCGGATCCGAACTGGTGGTCAACGACATGCGCCTCGGCGGCACCGTGGCGGATAACAGCGTGAACCGCATGATCAGCGGCTCCAACAGCATTGCCGAAGGCTCTTTCGCCAGCGCCGCGGGTCTGCCCACTGTCATCCAGAACTCGGGCGCCAACGTGCTGATCCAGAACGCTACCATCGTCAATATCCAGTTCAAGCCATGATGCTGCGAAAGCTGCTTCTGCAGGCTACGCTCTTGCTGGCTTCGGCCGGCGTGTCCGTGGCGTGGGCCGACTACATATACGTGCCAGGCGATGGCGGAAACTACTACAACGTGCGGGTGACCAGCCTCAAGGAGGCACGGTACAAGACCACCATCCGCCAGCAATACGACTTCAGTTGCGGCTCTGCCGCGGTAGCAACGCTGCTCACTTACCAGTATGGCTTTCCGGTCAGTGAGCAGACGGTGTTCCAGAACATGTATGTCAACGGCGACCAGGCCAAGATCCGGCAGGAGGGGTTCTCGCTGCTGGACATGAAGCGCTTCCTGGAGTCGCGCGGCTTTCTTGCCGATGGCTATGAATTGCCCCTGTCCAAGCTGGAGGAAACCCAGATCCCCGCCATCGTACTGGTGGTGGAGAACGGGTATCACCATTTTGTCGTGGTCAAGGGGGTGCACGGCGACCGTGTGCTGGTCGGCGACCCGGCGCTTGGCACGCGCGCGCTGTCGCGTGAGCACTTTGAGCGGATCTGGGACAGCCAGTTGCTGTTCGTCATCCACAACCGCGAGGAATCCGCTCGCTTCAACCTGGCGGCCGACTGGCGTGTAGCGCCGAGCGGCCCTTATTCGATGGGTATCAACCGGGATAGTCTGTTCTTCACCGTCATGCCTTCGCATGGCGGTAGCGACTTCTAAGGAACGTACCATGTTCCAGACATCCTCAAAGTCCGCGCAGCATCGCCGCAGTAGCGCCGGTTCGGCCACTGCCGTCATGTTGCTCGGCGCGGGCCTTGCCTGCGCCGGGCCGGTGCGGGCCGACGAAGGCACGGGGATCGAGGCGCTCGGCACGCTCGGTGCGACCGACCCTGCCGGCTTCACGGCACCGCCCGCAATGCAGGCGGAAACCCACAACCCTTACCTGGCTGCGGCACTTGGCAGCATGGCCGGCCGGACGCCGGTCTCGCAAGACCCCCTCGCCGTGGCGGAGCCGGCTGACCGTCCGGCAGATGGCCGCGCCACCCTCGGCGCGGCCGATGCCCCCGATGCTGCCGACTTGGCGCCGCCGGTGGAGCGGCAGGCCGAAACCGGCAATCCCGTCCTGGCCGCCGCCAGCGCGCCTCGCCGGCTTGCGGTACGCAGCAGCGCGGGCGCGCCGAAGCCGGTAGCGTCGGAACGGCTGGAAGACCTGCGGGGCGGTTTCGCCGCCGCGAGCCAGTCGCCAGATGCAGCCGGCGCCGCTGCCCCGGCAACGCCTGCCGTGACGCTGGCGGCTGTCGGAACATCGCCCACACATGCCGCGCGCAGCACCATGGCGAGTTGGAAGCCGGTCGCGCAAGAGCGGCTTGACGATTTGCGTGGCGGGTTCGACGTGGGCGCCGGCTTGCAAGTTTCGTTCGGTATCGAACGCGCCGTGTACATCAACGGTGCCCTGGTGGTGGCAACCAGCCTTACTATTCCCGATGTGAGCCGCATCACCGCCGACCAGGCCAGCCGCCTGGCCACGGCGCTCGGTGGGGCTGCAGGTGCGGCGGCCATGGCCAGCGCAGCCGTGAACAACGCGCTGGCCGGCAACCCGGTAACCGCGACCGGCGCGAATGGCAGCAGCAGCACGGGAAGCAGCAGTAGCAGTACAGGCACCAGCGCCAGCGCGACCGGCAGTCCGGGCGCATCGGTGACCAGCCTGCCTGCCACGGCGATAGCGGCGGGTGGCGCCGTGGTGACAACCAACGGCGCACTAAGCCTGATACAAAACGGGCCGGGCAATAGCGTCGCCTCCAGCATGCTGGCAGGCACACCTGCCACGGTGATTCAAAACTCGCTGAACAACCAGTCGATCCAGAACCTGGTGACCATCAATGCAGGCGTGAACACCCTGCAGGCATTCCGCGCCCAGGTGGCTAATTCAGCATTGAACAGTGCATTGCAGAGTGCCGCGAGCCGGCACTGAATACCTGCAGGCGATTGGTAGTACGTGCAACGAGAGGGGCAGTATGCGTTAAGCAGGTTGCGGACTCCTGTACGAAGCAGTCCGCCGTCCGGGGGAGGAAGGCGAAATGAATAAAAAGTCGCTGCGCGGCATCCGGCAGGCAGGGTGCTCGACATTGCTGTTGCTGGGCGGGATGGCACACGGCCAGACCCCGCCTGACGAGGGACCAACGGCGGCGAAGCTGGATGCGCTCAAGCGCGAGGTGACAGAGCAGGCCGCGACACTGGAGCAGATGAAGCGGGCAATGGCGGAACAAGAGGCCACCATCCGCGAGTTGCGCAGTGTGCTGGGTCCCGAAGTGCTGGCGAGAAAGCGCGGCGGCCAGCGCGCGCCAGGCACCGGCGGCGTGACACCCGGCGACACCGCCACCAATGCCGCGGCGGCCGCCGCCGGCGCGGCAGGCACGCAAGCCCTGCCTAATACCGCCAATGTGCCGCAGGAAGGCGCCACGCAGGCGCAGCAAGGCGCAACGCCGGCACAGCCAGCAGCCGACAGCCAGGTTGCGCAGGCCGGCGACGAGCAGCCGGTGGGCAAACCGCCCGAGGCCGACACCGCTCCACCTGCGATTGCACCGATTTTCGACCAGCCTGGCGTACTCACGCCCGCGGGCAAGTTCGTGCTCGAGCCGAGCTTTCAGTATGGCTATTCGTCGAACAACCGTGTGGCGCTGGTCGGCTACACGATCATTCCCGCCATCCTGATCGGGCTGATCGATGTCCGCGAGGTCAAGACCTCAACCTATATCGAGCAGGCTGCGCTGCGCTATGGCGTGACCAAGCGGCTCGAACTCGAGGTCAAGGTGCCCTACGTGCAGACCTCGGGCTCCACCATCAGCCGCGAAGTCTTTACCGGCACAGCGGTCGACAACGTCTTTAATGCCAGTGGCCAGGGCCTGGGCGACGTGGAAGCCACCGTGCGCTACCAGCTCAACTACGGCAACGAGAAAATGCCGTACTTCATCGGCTGGCTGCGCTACAAGTCCAATACCGGCAAAAGCCCCTTCGACGTCGTGACCGACTGCGTGACACGTTGCGTGGGCAATACAACCGGCACGGGCTTGCCGCTCGGGCTGCCCACCGGCACCGGCTTCCAGGCGATACAGCCGGGCATTACGTGGCTGCTGCCCACGGATCCGGCGGTGTTCTTCGGTACCTTCAGCTACCTGCACAACTTCGCGCGGGACAATGTCAGCCGCACCGTGCTCAACGGGCAGCAGGAGAATCTCGGCAAGATCGCGCCGGGCGATATCTTTGGCTTTAACTTCGGCATGGGCCTGTCGCTCAACGAGCATGCGTCGTTCAGTATCGGCTACGACCAGAGCATCATCTGGCCGACCAAGCAAAATGGCCAGACCGTGCCCGGCTCGGTGCGCATCACGCAGGGCACCTTGCTGGTGGGTTATTCGTATCGCTTCAACAGCCGCTATACGCTGAATGTATCGGTCGGCGCGGGACTGACGCGCGATACCCCGGATCTGCAGGTCACGGTGCGCCTGCCAATCACTTTCTGAGGGCTGGTGACATGCGCGAATTCGACGGATGAGACGCCACGTGATGCGCGGTAGGCATGCCGTGGTCATCGCCTTGCGCTTGCCGCGCGACTGGCGTACAAATGAGTTACCCCGTCCCCTGGGCGGATACGGATGCACCTCCACCTCCATGTTTTCCGTGACTGCGTGAAGGCGACTCCGCATGCACACCGCTGCCGGGATGACCCGAAATGGCCGCGAAACGGCCTGAAGCGAGGAGAGAGTCATGCGCAAACGCATCTTCTGGTTGTTGCCCGATCTGGCGAGCGCCCGCCGCACCATGGACGATCTGCTGCTGGCTCGCGTCGAGAACAGTCATATCCACTTCATCGCGCGCGATGGCGCCGATATGACTGGCCTGCATGAAGCCAACCTGTTCCAGACTTCCGACATCGTGCATGCTGCGGAAATGGGCCTGATGGTTGGCGGCGGCATCGGCATCGTGGCCGGGGCACTGGTCGCCCTGTTTCCCATCGTCAGCGAGACCCCGCAATGGGGCCTGGTCGGTGTGCTGGCAGTGCTCGGCGCGGTGTTCGGCGCCTGGGCGTCCAGCATGATCGGCTGCTCAGCGCCCAACAGCCGGCACAAGACCTTCGAGAAAGACATTGAGGAAGGCAAGATCCTGCTGATGGTGGACGTACCGCGTGGCCGCGTTGAGGAAATCGAAGCGCTGCTGCAACAGTCCCATCCGGAAGCCCGCTTCGCCGGGATGGACCCGGCCATACCCGCCTTCCCCTGAACGGGGACCGGCCAATGCGGGGGCATGGCGGCCTGCGGGCCGCCTGCCCTTGTGCGCTCCGACCCTGCTTTTCCCTGCCATACCCGATTCCTTCCCGAGCTGCCGTTCGATGCCGCTGTGATGACTTTTGCAACAGCGATTTGCAGAATGGCGCCGCTTTGAGGTAATTTGCTTGTCGCCGCGCCCATTCGTGGCGCGCATGACAAAGCAAAAGATTCGTAAGCGAACGAGGGGTCGGAGATGAAAACAAAATGGATCGCGTGCGGCCTGCTGGCCGCGGCGCTGGGATTGGGCGCGCCGGTGGCGCAGGCGGAGCCGGGGGTCAGCAAGACCGCGATCCGGATCGGGCAGTCGGCCGGCGTGACAGGGCCGGTGGCGGGCTCGGTCAAGGAGCAGATCGCCGGGGCGCAGGTCTACCTGAAGACGGTCAACGCCAACGGCGGCGTGGGAGGCCGCCGGATCGAGCTGGTGACCTACGACGACGGCTTCGATGCCAAGCGCACCCCCGACAATGTGCGCAAGCTGGTCCAGGAGGACAAGGTGTTCGCGCTCTTCATGGTGCGCGGCACGCCGCAGAACGAAAGCATCCTGCCCATCATCCAGGCCGAGAAGGTGCCGCTGGTGGCACCGCTTACCGGCGCCATCACGCTGCATCGTCCGGTCAGCCGCTACGTATTCAACGTGCGCGCCAAATACCAGGATGAAGTCGCCCGCGCGATCAACCATCTTGCCACCACGGGCATGACCCGCATCGCCATCTTCTACGCCAATGACGGCTTTGGCCAGGACGTGTTCGAGGGCTTCAGCACCGCGCTGCAGGCGCGCGGCGTACAGCCTGCCGCAAGCGCCTCGTTTGCCCGCCCAATGGGCGATATCCAGGCTGGCGTCACCGCCATCAACAAGGCGAATCCGCAGGCCGTGCTGGTGATCGGCTCAGGCTCCGAGGCCGCGCGCCTGATCAAGGAACTGCGCCGCGGCGGCAGCCAGGCGCAGTTCGTCACGCTGTCCAACAACGCGGCCGATTCCTTCATCAAGGAGCTGGGCGAGGACGCGCGCGGGCTGATCATCACGCAGGTGGTGCCGGGCACCAATTCCAGCCAGATGAGCATTGCCAGCGAATATCGCAGCCAGGCCCGGCAGCAAGGCGTGGAGCCCAGCAATGCCGGCATGGAGGGCTTTATGTCGGCCAAGGTGCTGGTGGAGGGCTTGCGTCGCGCGGGGCCGGATCTGACCCGCGAGCGGCTGGTCGGCGCGCTGGAGAGCCTGCGCGACTTTGACCTGGGCGGGATCCTGATCAGCTATAGCCCGACGCGGCATACCGGGTCGTCATTCGTGGAGATGTCGATCGTGTCGTCGACGGGCAAACTGATCCGCTGAGCGAAGGGTCCGGCCGCAGCGCCCCGCCGGCGCGCTGCGGTATAGTCGCCGGATGGCTACCTCACTTTTTTCCCTGCAAGGCCGCGTGGCGCTGGTCACCGGCGGCGCGCAAGGCCTGGGCCTGGCGATTGCCGCCGCCCTTTCGCAAGCCGGCGCGCACGTGATCGTTGCGGCGCGCAATGCCGAGCGCGTGCATGCCGCCGCGGCCGAGCTCGCCCGGCACGGCGGCAGCGCCGAGCCACTGGTGCTAGACATTACCGACGAAGCGGCGGTCGACGCTGCCTTTGCCCACGTCGACGCCGTGCACGGCCGCCTCGATATCCTGGTCAACAACGCCGGCGCGCGCAAGCGCAGCAATATGGCGCATCTGGACGCGGCGGATCTGCGCGAGATGCTGGAGACCAACCTGGTGGCGCCGTATGCCTTGTGCCGGCACGCCGCGCAACTGATGCGGCGCGGCGGCTATGGACGCATTGTCAATGTCAGCTCGATCGCGGGGCAGGTGGCGCGTGCCAATGACGTGCTCTATCCCGCTACCAAGGGGGGGCTGGATGCGCTTACCCGGGCAATGGCGGCGGATCTCGGGCGGGATGGTGTGACTGTCAATGCCATTGCGCCGGGGTATTTTGCTACCGAACCTAATCAGCCTATGGTCGATGACGCTAGCGTTGCCGAGTGGTTGCGGCAGAGGACTGCGTTGGGGAGGTGGGGGCAGCCGGAGGA
>NZ_JBFTNE010000163.1:0-10617 GCF_056397325.1 Cupriavidus sp. 05N39 | reverse complement strand
TGCCTGGCCCGCTCCTTCAGGCGCGGGAACAAGCCGTAGACCACTTCCATCTGGTCGAGAAAGTTCTTCTCCCCGGCGCGCTTGCGGCGATACGCCCCCAGCACCAGGTTGTCCGCCACGCTCATCGAGCTGAACAGCTCGCGCTTCTCCGGCACCAGGCACATGCCTCGCGCCACGCGGCCCTCCACCGGTATGCCGGCGAGGTCGTGGCCGAGATAGGTCACCGCACCGGCCGAGGAGCCGCTCACCGGCAGCGCCCCCATGATCGCGTTGAGCATGGTGGACTTGCCCGCGCCGTTGGGGCCGATCACCGTGACGATCTTGCCCGCCTCCACTTTCA
This sequence comes from Cupriavidus sp. 05N39, assembly GCF_056397325.1. Lineage (NCBI taxonomy): Bacteria > Pseudomonadati > Pseudomonadota > Betaproteobacteria > Burkholderiales > Burkholderiaceae > Cupriavidus > Cupriavidus sp. 05N39. Next base: position 10,277 of record NZ_JBFTNE010000163.1, on the reverse strand, counting down.
GGTTGGCGCCGTGCACCGCTTCGACCTTGCCGTAGCGCACGTGGAGGTCTTTCACTTCGAGGATCAGGCTCATTGTCTTTTCCTTACTCCACGCCGCCGAGATAGGCTTCGAGCACCGCCGGGTTCTTCTGCACGTCCTCGGGCACGCCTTCCGCGATGCGCGTGCCGAACTCCATCACCACCAGGCGGTCGGTCAGATTCATCACGAAATCCATGTCATGCTCGACCAGCAGCACGCTCATGCCCTCGCCCTTGAGCTTCTTCAGCAGTTCCGCGAGCGCCTGCTTTTCCTTGTAGCGCAGCCCCGCCGCGGGTTCGTCCAGCAGCAGCAGCGCGGGGTCGCAGCACAGCGCACGGGCGATTTCCAGGATGCGTTGCTGGCCCAGCGCGAGGCTGCCGGCCTCCATGTACATGCAGTCGGCCAGCCCCACGCGTTCGAGCTGGCGCGCGGCCTCGTGCAATAGCTTCGCCTCTTCGTTCTGGTTCATGCGCAGGATCGCCGCGGTCACGCCGCCCTGCGCCGCGAAGTCGCCGCGCAGGTGCGCGCCGATCGCCACGTTCTCCAGCACCGTCATGGTGGGCAGCAGATGCACGTGCTGGAAGGTGCGCCCGATGCCGCGCTTGACGATCTCGCGCGACGGCAGCCCGGAGATCTGCTCGCCACGATAGAGCACCTCGCCGCGCGTGGCGGGCAGCACGCCGGTGACGAGATTGAAGGTGGTGGACTTGCCTGCGCCGTTGGGACCGATCAGGCCGATGATCTCGCCGGCGCGCACCTGGAAGCTGACGTCATTGACCGCCACCAGCCCGCCGAACTCCTTGCGCGCGGCCTTCACATCAAGGATCAGCTCGCCGGCCTGCGGCTTCGCCCGCAACGGCAACCGCTCGGCCTGCGCCGGCGCCGCCACCGGCAGCCCGCTCGGGAACAGCTTCTTGATAAAGGGCCAGATGCCGTCGCGCGCGTACTGCAGCAGCAGCACCATCAGCACGCCGAACACGATGGTTTCGAAGTTGCCGTTGGCGCCGAGCAGCTTGGGCAGCACGCCTTGCAGCACGTCCTTCAGGATGGTGAGGATGCCCGCGCCGAGCACCGCGCCCCACACATGGCCGACGCCGCCCACCACCGCCATGAACAGGTACTCGATACCGTAGTTCAGGCCAAAGGGCGTCGGGTTCACCGCGCGCTGCAGATGCGCGTAGAGGAAGCCAGAGATGCAGGCGAGTATCGCCGCCACCACAAAGATCACCACCTTCATCCACGCGGTGTTGACCCCCATCGCCTCGGCCATGGTGCCGCCGCCCTTGAGCGCGCGAATGGCGCGGCCCGGGCGCGAGTTCAGCAGGTTCTGCATGGCGATCACCGCCAGCAGCACCACGGCCCAGATCAGGTAGAACATCGAGCGGCCGGAGGCCAGATCGATGCCGAGCACGTTCAGCACCGGAATGCCGTTGAGGCCGTCGTATTTGCCGAGGAACTCCAGGTTGCCGAACAGGAAGAACAGCGACAGCCCCCAGGCGATGGTGGCCAGCGGCAGGTAGTGGCCGGACATGCGCATGGTGATCAGGCCGATCACATAAGCCGAGGCCATCGTGATCACCAGCCCCACCAGCAGGCCGAACCACGGCGACAGCCCGAACTGCGTGGTGAGGTACGCCGTGCTGTAGGCGCCCAGGCCAACGAAGGCGGCCTGCCCGAAGGAGGTCATGCCGCCCACGCCGGTGAGCAGCACCAGGCCGATGGCGACGATGCTGTACAGGCCGATGTAGTTGCCCAGGGTGATCCAGAACTCGGGGGTGGGGAGCACCGGCAACAGCGCCAGCACCACCGTGAAGGCCAGCAGGAAAATTCGGTTCTTGAGGTTCTTGTTCATGGTGTGTCCCTTATTCCTCTTCTTCCACATGCTTGCTGGTGAGCGAGCGCCACAGCAGCACGGGCAGGATCAGGGTGAACACGATGACCTCCTTGAAGGCGCTGGCCCAGAAGGAGGAATAGGATTCGAGCAGCCCCACCAGGATGGCACCCGCGGCCGCCACCGGATAACTCACCAGGCCACCCACGATGGCACCGACGAATCCCTTGAGACCGATCAGGAAGCCCGATTCGTAATAGACGGTGGTCAGCGGCGCGATCAGGATGCCGCACAACGCGCCCATCGCCGCCGCGAGCGTGAACGACAGCCGCCCGGCCTGGGTCGTGCCGATGCCCACCAGGCGCGCGCCAAGGCGATTGACCGCGGTGGCGCGCAGCGCTTTACCGGCGATGGTGCGCTCAAAGTAGAAGTACAGCGCCGCGATCAGCAACGCCGACACGCCCACCACCCACAGGCTCTGGCCGGATATCGACAGGCTGCCCACTTCGAAGCGAGCCTCGGAGAACGGCGTGGTGCGCGAGCCCTCGGCGCCGAACATCACCAGGCCCAGCCCCACCAGCGCGAAGTGCACGCCGACCGAAACGATCAGCAGCACCAGCGTGCTGGCCTCGGCCAGCGGCTGGTAGGCCAGGCGGTACAGCATGGGCCCGAGCGGAATCACGATCAGCAGGGTCAGCGCGATCTGCGCCAGCATCGGCATCGACTGTCCGTTGAAATTCTGCGCCAGCAGATGCACGGCCAGCGGGAAGACCAGGTACTTGCCCGCCAGCACGGCCAGCCGCCTTGCTGCCGTACGGCGCAGCTCGGCGCTGCCCAGGATGGTGATCGTCTCGTAGAGAAAGGTCAGCACGCCCATGACCAGCAGCAGCCAGCTGCTTTGCGGCGCATGACCAGACTGGATCGCCGCCAGGGTCAGCGCGCCATAGGCGACGAACTCCCCTTGCGGAATGAAGATGACGCGGGTCACCGAGAACACCAGCACCAGGGCCAGCGCAAGCAGCGCGTAGATGGCGCCCGAGGTGATCCCGTCCTGCGCCAGGATGGCGGCGATCGAGAGGTCCATTGTCTCCCCGTATTGTTGAATAGTCCTGCCGGCGAGGGAGGCCGGCTGGCTTGTGAAAAAACGAATTACGAAATAGTAAAGAACTTACGCATAGCGTAAATCCTGACGAACCCTTAGGTTGCGCAGTGCCGCATCGGTCATCCGCAAGCACGCACGCCAAACCTCTGATATGCCTGAAGCAGCATATCCGCGGCGCAGCGTGGCCGCCATCCCGATTCGCCCGCTCCTGCCGGCCTCGCAGACCCGTCAATTTAATTAACACGTTAAAGATCGTGCATGACGCATGCGGTGTCAAGTACGGGATTGCCTGTAGTGACGGCGCTGCCCGCTCTGCTTCCGGCAAGCCGCTGCGCACCCAATAAAAAGGGCGCATGGTTTGTCCATGCGCCCTCCTCGCACCGCCGTGCACCTATGCCGGCGGTCTTACTTGGTCTGCAGCTTCCACTTGCCGTCGACGATCTCCACCATCACGCGCGAGCGCTGGTCCAGACCGAGGTGGTCCGTCGGCGTCATGTTCATGATGCCGTGGGAGATCGGCAGTTCCTTGGTCTGCTCCATCGCATCGCGCAGCGCCTTGCGGAATTCCTTGGTACCCGGCTGGCCCTTCTTCAGCGCCTCCGGAATGGCACGCTGCAGCAGCAGGCCGGCATCCCAGGCGTGGCCGCCGAAGGTCGAGACCTGCCCGCCATACGCCTTTTCGTACGCGGTCTTGTAGGTGATGGCGGGCTTCTTGACCGGGTTGCTGTCAGGCAGTTGCTCGGCCACCAGCAGCGGGCCGGCCGGCAGGAAGGTGCCTTCGCAATCCTTGCCGCACACGCGCAGGAAGTCGGCGTTGGCCACGCCGTGCGTCTGGTAGATCTTGCCCTTCCAGCCGCGCTCCTTGAGCGCCTTGGCCGGCAACGCGGCCGGCGTACCCGAACCAGCGATCAGCACCGCATCGGGATTGCTCCCCATCATCTTGAGCACCTGGCCGGTCACGGAGGTATCGGTGCGGGCGAAGCGTTCGTTGGCCACCACCTTGATCTTGCGCATCTCGCCAACCTTGGCAAATTCCTGCGCCCAGCTATCGCCGTAGGCATCCGCGAAGCCGATAAAGGCCACCGTCTTCACGTTGTGGTTGGTCATGTGCTCGGCAATGGCGGTTGCCATGTGCGAGTCGTTCTGCGGCGTCTTGAAGACCCAGTAGCGCTTGGCGTCCATCGGCTCGATGATGCGGGCCGAGGCGGCCAGCGTGATCATCGGCGTCTCGTTCTCGGCGACGACGTCGACCATGGCCAGCGAGTTGGGCGTAACGGTGGAGCCCACCACCACGTCGACCTTGTCCTCGCTGATCAGCTTGCGCGTGTTCTTGACCGCCGTGGTGGTGTCCGATGCATCGTCCAGCACGATGTACTCGACCTTCTTGCCGGCGATCTCCTTCGGCAGCAGCGAGATGGTGTTCTTCTCGGGGATGCCCAGTGAAGCCGCGGGTCCCGTGGCCGATAGCGTTACCCCGACCTTGACCTGTGCGCTGGCGGTGCCGGCGCACAGGCCGGCGGCAGCGAGAGCCAGCAGGCTGGCGCGCTTGAATGTCATCGTGTCTCCTTCCATTGCGGCAAACGGAAAAGGCATCCGTCCCGGCCTCCGGCCGGTCGGATGSCCCAGTCTGGTGTTCTTGTCTTTCTATTCTTCTTATAGTGCCGGTCCCTCGCGGGACCGTCTCCAGGCGCAACGCCGGCGCCTGCCTGCTACCCCAGGGCACTTGGCGAATGCAAATTCGCCGCACCCCGTCTCCCGCCCGACGCTTGATCCCCGGCGGCGCTCGGCACGAACTCGCCATGCCAAGCCATGGCGCGCCGGACCGGCCGCGCATTCGCCGACCGCCCGGTCGGGAATGCGTAGCGAGTCTAGCAACAGCCATATCGGCCGGGTAGCCGGATTAACCCGCATCGCAGCATGCAAGCGACCCGGCCTCTCGCGGACATCGCGCGACGCCGTGTTGGCTCAGCGGCCGAACGCATCCCACGCGGTCTTCACAATCAGCGCGGCCACCACCACGATAAACACCCGCCGCACGAAGGCGCTGCCATGCTTGAGTGCGAGGCGGCTGCCCACCTGGCTGCCCGCCACGTTCGCCACGGCCATGACCAGGCCGAGCTGCCACCAGACATGCCCCTTCGCCGCCAGCAGCAGCAGCGCTGCCAGGTTGGTGGCGAGGTTGACCACCTTGGTCGACGCCGATGCGTGCAGGAAATCGTAGCCGAACACCCGCACGAACACGATCATCAGGAAGCTGCCGGTCCCCGGCCCGAACACACCGTCGTAGAAGCCGATGGCCGCCCCCGCCAGCAATGCCGCCGCGCGCTCCTTGCCGCCCGACAGCGACGGCGCATGCTCGGTACCCAGGCTTTTCTTGGCCACCGTGTACACCAGCAGGATGACCAGGATAAAGGGCAGTGACTTGCGCAGCGGGTCCGCGGGAATCAGCGTGAGCGCGTAGGCCCCCGCCATCGAAAAGGCGAAAGCCGACAGCATCGTCGGCAGGGTCGCACCCCAATAGATACGAACGCTGCGTCCGTAGCGAAGCGCGGCATTCGTGGTCCCGGCCAGCGAGGCTACCTTGCTGGTGCCCAGCAGCGTGGCCGGCGACATGTTGGGATAAGCGGAGAACAGGGCCGGGATCTGCACCAGGCCGCCACCGCCAGCGACGGCATCGATCAGGCCGGCAAGAAATGCGGCAACAGCGAGAAACGCGAATTCCATGGAATGCGAGAAAAATAAAGAGGGGAAAACGAAGCAGCAGAGACGGTCGCGCCAGTCAGGCGCGACACCTGTCAGCCCAGGGTCTTGGGCGCCGGCGTGAGATTGCGATGCCACAGGCCCCCGGCATGCGCGACAAAGCCCGCTGAAGCGGCCTGTGACCCACCCAGCAGCGCCGGCGCCAGGAGCATGTGCCGCACGCCGTGCGCGCGGCACCAGTCGGCCAGCAGGTCGCAACAGGCCAGCAGCACAGCGGGATCCTCTTGCGCGGCTTCCGCGCCAACCCACCACTCCACGGCTAACGCCGCCAGGCCGGACAGTTGGAGATGTGGCACCAGCGCCACGGGGAGGCATCCCACCAGCCGCGGCGCCGCAGCGGCCCCGGCCACCGCCAACACGCAGGTCCCGCGCTCGGGCCTGGCCAGCAGGTTCTCCACCAGCGCATCCCGGGCGCGCGCCGCCGCTACGGGCAACGCTTGCCGTGACTGCAGCCAGGCGCACAGGGGCCCGGCATCGGCCGGGGTGGCGAGACGTACCAATGCCTGCGGACCGGCGGGAAGGGCCGGGGCACTAGCGGGATCGGGCTGGGAAGGAAACGGGGAAGGGAAATCTGAAGGCATGRCGGGCCCGATGGCAAGGCAGCATTGTCTCATGCGCTTCTGGCTGCCCTTATGCCGATTCCACATGGCGAGGGCATTACGCACCACAAACGGGCATTCACGGGTATCGAGCGGGCATTAAAAAAGGCGTTGCCAGGGATCACCCGGCAACGCCCTCATCTTATATTGGCACTCCAGCCTAGTGACTGCGCGCCTGTCGTCTCCTCGCTTCCGCCTCCATTTAACCTGCGAAAACCGTATATGGAATGTAACGAAGCGGTGCGTTTCCAGCAAGCTAGAAGAAACCCTAGCCCCAAAACCGGGCATGTATCCCGGCGGTCACTCCCGGGACTTCCCGAAGAAGCGCGCCATCACTTCACCCATGATGCCGCGGCGGAAAGTCAGCACGCAGATCACGAAGATCACGCCGGTGACCATTGTGACGGACTCGCCCAGCGTGCCGAACCACTCGATGCCCGTCGCCGACGCCAGGAAGTTGCCGATATCGCCGAGCTTGTTCTCAAGGGCCACCACCACGAAAGCGCCGACCAGCGGACCGGACAGTGTACCCAGCCCGCCCACCAGCGTCATCAGGATCACCGAGCCCGACATCGACCAGTGCACGTCGGTCAAGGTGGCAAAGCCCAGCACCAGCGCCTTGATCGAGCCGGCCAGCCCGGACAGCGCGGCGGACAGCACGAACGCCATCAGCTTGAAGCGGTCGGTATCGTAGCCCAGCGAGATGGTACGCGGCTCGTTCTCCTTGATCGCCTTGAGGATCTGCCCGAACGGGGAATGCACGACGCGCACGATCAGCGCGAAGGCCGCCACGATGATGGCCAGCGCCACATAGTAGAGCGTCAGGTCGTTGGCCAGCGGCAGCAGGCCAAACAGCTTGCCGCGCGGAATGCCCTGCAGCCCGTCCTCGCCGCCGGTGTACGGCACCTGCAGGCAAAAGAAGAACAGCATCTGCGCCAGCGCCAGCGTGATCATCGAAAAGTAAATGCCCTGGCGCCGGATCGCGATATATCCCACCACATACCCGATCAGGGCACCAGCCAGCGTGCCCAGCACCAGCCCGACCTCGGGCGTGACGCCCCACGCCTTCATGGCATGGCCGGCCGTGTAGGCCGCGCCGCCGAAGAAGGCGGCATGGCCGAACGACAACAGGCCCGTGTAGCCGATCAGCAGGTTGAAGGCGCAGGCGAACAGCGCGAAGCACAGCACCTTCAACACGAACACGGGATACGCCCCGGCCATCGGCGCCAGGATCAGCGCCAGCAGCAACAATCCGTACAACAGTTTCTTCTGCACGCCCCGCCCCTGTCTTGTCTGCCCTGCGGCCACCGCCGCGCCGGTTGGTTGGTTCATCACTTCTCCCTCCCGAACAGTCCGGCCGGGCGCAGCATCAGCACGATCACCATGATGAAGAACACGACCGTGGATGAGGCCTCGGGATAGAACACCTTGGTCAGGCCTTCGACCACGCCCAGGCCAAGGCCGGTCAGGATCGAACCCATGATCGAGCCCATGCCGCCGATCACCACCACGGCAAACACGATGATGATCAGGTTCTGCCCCATCAGCGGCGAAATCTGGATCACCGGGGCCGCCAGCACACMGGCGAACGCAGCCAGCGCCACGCCGAAGCCGTAGGTCAGCGTCACCATCAGTGGCACGTTGACGCCGAAGGCCTCGACCAGCTTGGGATTCTCGGTGCCCGCGCGCAGGTAGGCACCCAGCTTGGTCTTCTCGATCAGGTACCACGTGGAGAAGCACACCACCAGTGAAGCCGCCACCACCCAGGCCCGGTAATTCGGCAAGATCATGAAGCCCAGGTCGGTTGCGCCGCTGAGCGCCTCGGGCGCCGAGTACGGCAACCCGGACACACCGTAGATCGACCGGAAGATGCCTTCGATCACCAGCGTGATGCCCAGGGTCAGCAGCAAGCCGTAGATATGGTCGAGCTTGTAGATCCAGCGCAGCATCGTGCGCTCGATCACGATCCCGATCAGCGCCACCGCCAGCGGCGACAGCACGAGCATCACCCAGTAGTTGAGCTCGAAGTAATTCATGCCCATCCAGGCCAGCACCGCGCCGAGCATGAACAGCGCCCCGTGGGCGAAATTGATGACGTTGAGCAGCCCGAAAATGACCGCAAGGCCAAGGCTCAACATCGCGTAGAAAGCACCGTTGACCAGTCCCAGCAGTAACTGGGACAGCATGGCGGGCAGAGGAATACCGAAGATGTCCATCGCAGGCGTTACCGTTTGCGCACCAGCCGGGATCCGTCGTTCCCCGCCAGCAAGGCGCAGTCAAAATGAAGCGTGCCGGTCCTGCCCTGACACAATGCCTGAGGCAGTATCAMCACGCCGGAATCATCTTGCTTGTGCCTCCAGGCGGGAACCCAGCGCCGTTGCTGGCCCGGTGCAAAGAAAGACACTGGACCCCCGCTTCGGTCCCCGTAGAAGGCACCGGGCGCGGGGGCGACATACGTCATGCATTCACATCACGTTATTACTTCTTCATCAGCGCGCACTTCGATTCCGCCACCGTGGTGAAGGCCTGGTCGCCAGGAATGGTGGCCACCACCTTCATGTAATCCCAGGGCTTCTTGGATTCCGCCGGCGCCTTCACCTGCATCAGGTACATATCGTGGATGCCGCGGCCGTCCTGGCGGATGTAGCCCTTGGTGTAGAAGTCGTTGATCTTGGTCTTCTTCAGTTCGGCCATGACCTTGTCCGGGTCATCGGTCTTGGCTGCCTCGACCGCCTTCAGGTAGGTATGCGCCGCGGAGTAGTCGGCCGCCTGCAGGCTGCTCGGCATCTTCTTCATCTTGGCGAAGAAGCGCGTGGCGAACTTGCGGGTATCGTCGTTCATGTCCCAGTACCAGCTGTCGGTCATCAGCAGGCCTTCGGTGTTCTTCAACCCCAGGCTGTGGATATCGTTGATGAACATCAGCAGGCCGGCGATCTTCATATTCTTGGTGATGCCGAATTCCTTGGCCGCCTTGATCGAATTGATGGTGTCGCCACCGGCATTGGCCAGGCCCAGGATCTGGGCCTTCGACGACTGCGCCTGCAGCAGGAAGGACGAGAAATCGGAGGCGTTCAGCGGATGGCGCACCGAACCCGCCACGGTGCCGCCATTGGCCTTCACCACGGCGGCGGTGTCGGTCTCGAGCGAGTGGCCGAACGCATAGTCGGCGGTCAGGAAGAACCACGACTTGCCGCCCTGCTTGACCACCGCGCTGCCCGTGCCCTTGGCCAGCGCCACCGTGTCATACGCATAGTGCACGGTGTATGGCGAGCATTCCTCGTTGGTCAGGCGCGCAGTGCCGGCGCCGATATTGATGTAGACCCTCTTCTTCTCCGACGCCACCTTGTTCATGGCCAGCGCGGTGCCGGAATTGGTGCCGCCGATCAGCACGTCGAGGCCCTGCTGGTCCATCCACTCGCGCGCCTTCGAGGCGGCGATATCGGCCTTGTTCTGGTGATCCGCCGAGACCAGTTCGATCGGCTTGCCCAGCACCTTGCCGCCGTTGTCTTCAATCGCCATCTTGATGGCCTCGAGGCCGCCCGGGCCGTCGATGTCGGCGTACAGGCCCGACAAGTCGGTGATATAGCCGATCTTGACGGTATCGCCCGAGACCTGTGCCGATGCCGTACCCGTTGCCACGCCCGCTACGATAGCCGCCAGAGCGACCGCCACCCGAGTCATCTTCATTACCTGTCTCCTTAGTTTCGGCGGCACGTTACGCCACCCGTTCCTGCCCTAAAACAATGCCTGCGATGCATGCCGGCGATGTGCGCCGGCGTGAATCAGACCCCAAGCAGTTCATTCAGCACCGGCATCTTGGCCTGCAGCTCCGCGGCCGCGAAGCGCTCGACGATGGTGCCGTGTTCCATCACATAAAAGCGATCGGCCAGCGGCGCGGCGAAGCGGAAGTTCTGCTCCACCATCACCACCGTGTAGCCCTTCTTCTTGAGCATCAGGATCATGCGC
>NZ_JBFTNE010000162.1:0-14342 GCF_056397325.1 Cupriavidus sp. 05N39 | reverse complement strand
GATCGGCACGCCGCTGGAAGTCTATGCGCGCCCCGCCAGCACGTTCGTCGCCAGCTTCATCGGCTCGCCGCCGATGAACCTCGTGCCGGTTGCGCGGACCAATGGCGGGCAGGGCGAGGCGCAGATGCGTGTGGAGCAGAAGGAGGGCGCCCAAGGGCAAGCCGCCACCCTCGGCCACCTGCCGATGGGCCTGCACCTGCCTCAGCGCGCGCTGCTTGGCCTGCGTCCCGAGCATATCGAGCCGTGCGCGGCGCACGATGCGATTGCCGAAATCGAGGTTCGTCTGGTGGAAGCGCTGGGTGCCGATTCCTTTGCCTACGGCACGCTGGGTGGCCAGCCGGTCGTGGTGCGGCTGGACAGCAACATGCCGGTGCGCGGCGGCGATCGCCTGCCGATTACGGCCACGGCCGAGCACCTGCACTTCTTCGACGCCGATTCGGGCAAACGCATCGAGGCCTGACATGACCCAAGCCGCCTGGCCCTATCCGCGCCATATCGCCCACCGGGGCGCCGGCAAGCTGGCGCCCGAGAACACCCTGGCGGCCTTCCGCCACGGCGCGTCGTTCGGCTATCGCATGTTCGAGTTCGATGTGAAGCTGTCGGGCGACGGGCGGCCGGTGTTGCTGCACGACGCTACGCTCGACCGCACCACCAACGGCCAGGGTCGCGCCGATGCGCTGACCCTGGGTGAGATTGCCATGCTGGACGCGGGCAGCTGGCATAGCCCGGCCTATGCCGGGGAGCCGGTTCCCACGCTGGCGGCGATTGCCCGCTATACGCGCGCCAACGGGTTCATGGTCAATATCGAGATCAAGCCGGTGCCGGGCGCGGAATGGCGTACCGGCGCCGCCGTGGCCCTCGATGCCCAGGCGCTGTGGGCTGGCAGCGACACCCAGCCGCTGTTGTCGTCGTTCTCGGAAGAGTCGCTGGAGGCGGCCCGTCGGGCCGCGCCGGGCCTGCCGCGCGCGCTGCTGCTCGACAAGCTGCCACCCGACTGGCTGGAGCGGCTGCGCCGTCTGGACTGCGTGGCGCTCGATGCCAATCATCGCGAACTCAGTGCCGAGGTCATCCGGGCCGCCCATGCGGCCGGCTTCAGGGTGGCCTGCTATACGGTCAATGACCCGGAGCGCGCGACTGAACTGCTTGGCTGGGGGCTCGACGCGCTGATTACCGACGCGGTCGACCTGATCGCGCCGCGCCAGGGCTAGTCCGCCAGGCGCGGGCGCATCGCCTGTTCATGCAGGTTGCGCCAGCGCGTCGCGGACCGCGTCGTCCACGCTCCAGCCGCGCCACATTTCTTCGGGCAGGGCCGGGTTGCGCGCGTGGGCCAGCAGGTCGCGCACCTCGTCCTTGACCCGCGCGAGCCGCAGCGGTATGCCGTGTGCCTTCGCAAACACCGCCAGTTCGCCCAGGGCTTCCAGGACGGTGCCGTCGAGATCCGACGATTCTTCGAGGCTTAGCACCAGGCCATACTGGGGGTGCTCGTGCGCMAGTGCCTGGCGCACGGTGCCAAGCACGCTATCGATATTGCCGAAGAACAGCGGGACTTCCGGGCGCGCGATCAGCAGTCCCTTGGGCGCGGTGGCCTCGGGGTGGCGCGCCATGTCGACGAAGTCGTGGCTATCGGCCCAGCGGCCCAGCCACGTAACCTGCGGGCGCGACAAGCGTTGCAGCAGCATCGCCAGGCTGACCCCGATCGCCAGCAGCAGCCCATGCAGCACACCCAGCAACAGCACGCCGGCAAAGGCGGTCAGCGCGACCAGCCGGTCGCGCCGCCAGTCGAAATACGGCTTGAGGCTGCCCGGATTGAGGCTATGCCCGACCGCGCGGATCACGATGGCCGCGAGTACCGGCTCCGGCGTGTGCGAGATCCAGGGGAGCAGCGTGCACACAGCGGCAAAGACCACCGTGCCGGCAACCAGGCCGGCGCGGCGGCTTTGCGCGCCGGCCGCTTCGTTGGCCGAGGTGGCGGAAAAACCCGCACCCACCGGCATGCCCTGGAACAGCCCCGAGGCGAGATTGGCTAGCCCCAGTGCCGCTAGGTCGCGGTTTGGGGAGACGATATCGCCATGGCGCATGGCAAAGGTGCGGATCGAGCCGTAGCTTTCGGCGTAGAGGATCAGCGCCAGCGCGGCCGCCAGCTCGCCCACTCGCATCCAGTCGGTCGGGGTCAGTTCCGGCACCCGCGGCGCCGAGAACTGCAAGGCGATGTTGCCGACGGCCGCCACGCCGTGCGCCTGGGTCCAGCCGCTGAGATCGAGCACGATGCCGGCGGCGATGACCAGCAGCGCGCCCGGCATGGCGCGCCAGCGCGCGAACACGTGCAGCAGCGCCAGCGCCACCAGGGCCACCGCCGCGCCTGCCAGGTTCCAGTGGCGCCATCCGGCGAGCAGTTCCCAGGCCAGGCGCAGGAAGTCGCCATGCGCCGGATGAATGTCCAGGATCTTCGGGCATTGCTTAAGCACGATGGTCAGCGCCAGCCCCAATGCAAAGCCGCGCAGCACGGGCTTGGCGATCAGGCTGGAAATCGCCCCCAGGCGCGCCAGCGACGCCAGCAGGAACAACACCCCCGCCAGCAGGATGACCGCGGTGCCAAGCGCGATGCGCAGTCCCATGTCACCTTCTGCCGCAGCGGTGGTGGCAGCCAGCAGCACCGCTGCCGACGATGACGTGGCCGAGACAATGGCAAAGCGGCTGCTGCCAAGCACGCCGTAGACCAACAGGCCGGCGAAGAGCGCGATCACGCCGGCTTGCGGCGGCAGTCCGGCAATACCGGAATAGGCCACGGCTTCGGGGAGCAACAGACCGGCGATGGCTAGCCCGGCCACCAGGTCTGCCCGCCATGTGGCGGGGCCGGCGCTCGGTGCGGCGGCGTTGATGGTGGGAGCTGGCATTATTGGCTGCCGTTCGCGCCGGATTGGCGTAGATATTTCGAGAAATACACCGAGCGCTCCATTGGTTTTGGTTTCCTGTCCATGCTATCGAACCGGCAGGCCCTGCTGCCTTGCTGGCTGCGTGCATTGGCCTCTACGCAACGTGGCACGCCCGCAAAAGGGCCGTGAGGCAAAATTCCCCCGGCTTATGTGTCAAACGTGCTATCCTTATGCGAGTGAAGACTTAGGTCCTTCCACGCACAACTGACCCTTTCAGGGCGACTGAACAGTTCGGCACCCGCTGTGGTGCCGTTTGCATAATGATGCATGAATATGTTTCGGTTGCTGCCCCTAAAGAGTTGTTTGCAATCCGCTAACCGGTCAAGCCGTGTCGCGGAAGGTTGATAAACCCGCTTTATTCCGGCATTCCCGGATAATAGTGAGCGCCCCATGATGCAGCAGTATCAGAGCAATTCGTACCTCTTCGGCGGCAATGCCCCCTATGTAGAAGAGCTGTACGAGGCCTACCTCGAAAATCCCTCCTCGGTTCCCGATAACTGGCGCGCGTACTTCGACGCGATGCAGAACGTGCCGGCTGTCGATGGCTCCAACGCCCGCGATATCCCCCACGCTCCCATCGTCGCCTCGTTCGCAGAGCGCGCCAAGGCGGGCCCGATCAAGACAATTGTTGCTTCGGCCGACTCCGATATGGGGCGCAAGCGCGTCGCTGCCACGCAGCTGATCGCCGCTTACCGCAACATCGGTTCGCACTGGGCTGACCTGGATCCGCTCAAGCGCCAGGAACGTCCGCCCCTGCCGGATCTCGATCCGGCCTTCTACGGCTTCTCGGAAAGCGATCTCGATATCGTCTTCAACGCCAGCAATACGTATTTCGGCAAGGAATCGATGAGCCTGCGCGAGCTGCTCAACAACCTGCGCGAAACCTATTGCAGCAGCATCGGCGCCGAGTTCATGTACATCAGCGACCAGGCGCAAAAGCGCTGGTGGCAAGAGCGTCTGGAAACCACGCGTTCCAAGCCGGTGTTCACGCTCGAGAAGAAAAAGCATATCCTCGACCGCCTCACGGCGGCCGAAGGCCTGGAGCGTTTCCTCCACACCAAGTACGTYGGCCAGAAGCGCTTCTCGCTSGAAGGCGGTGAAAGCTTCATCGCCGCCATGGACGAACTGATCCAGCACAGCGGCAGCAAGGGCGTGCAGGAAATCGTCATCGGCATGGCCCACCGCGGCCGCCTGAACGTGCTGGTCAATACGCTGGGCAAGATGCCGGCTGACCTGTTCGCCGAATTCGAGGGCAAGCACGTCGACGACCTGCCGGCCGGCGACGTGAAGTACCACAAGGGCTTCTCCAGCGACGTCTCCACCGAAGGCGGCCCGATCCACCTGTCGCTCGCCTTCAATCCTTCCCACCTGGAAATCGTCAACCCGGTCGTGGAAGGCTCGGTCAAGGCCCGCCAGGAACGCCGCGGCGAACCCGCAGGCCATGCGGAAGTGCTGCCGGTGCAAGTGCACGGCGACGCGGCCTTCGCAGGCCAGGGCGTGGTGATGGAAACGCTGAACCTGGCTCAGACCCGCGGCTACGGCACGGGCGGCACGATGCACATCGTGATCAACAACCAGATCGGCTTCACCACCTCGGACCCGCGCGACTCGCGCTCCACGCTGTATTGCACCGACGTCGTCAAGATGATCGAGGCACCGGTGCTGCACGTGAACGGCGACGATGCCGAAGCCGTGGTGTTCGCCATGCAGCTGGCGGTGGAATTCCGCATGGAATTCAAGAAGGATGTCGTGGTCGACATCATCTGCTTCCGCAAGCTGGGCCACAACGAGCAGGACACCCCGGCCGTTACCCAGCCGCTGATGTACAAGAAGATCGCCCAGCACCCGGGCACGCGCAAGCTGTACGCTGACAAGCTGGCTGCGCAAAACCTGGTGCCCGCTGACTTCGGCGATCAACTGGTCAAGGAATACCGCGCCGCCATGGATGCGGGCAAGCACACGGTCGACCCCGTCCTGTCGAACTTCAAGAACAAGTTCGCCGTGGACTGGATGCCGTTCCTGAACCGCAAGTGGACCGACGCCGCCGACACCGCCGTGCCGGTGACCGAGCTCAAGCGCCTGGCCGAACGCATTACCGCCATCCCCGAGCACCTCAAGTTGCACCCGCTGGTCGAGAAGGTTGTCAAGGATCGCGCCAACATGGGCCGCGGCGACCAGGCGCTCGACTGGGGCATGGGCGAGCACCTGGCCTTCGCGTCGCTGGTGGCTTCGGGCTACCCGGTGCGCATCACCGGCCAGGATGCAGGCCGCGGTACGTTCACGCACCGCCACTCGGTCCTGCATGACCAGAACCGCGAGCGCTGGGATGCCGGCAGCTACGTGCCGCTGCAGAACGTGTCGGAAAACCAGGCACCGTTCACGGTGATCGACTCGGTGCTGTCGGAAGAGGCCGTGCTCGGCTTCGAATATGGCTTCTCCACGGCCGAGCCGAACGCGCTGGTGATCTGGGAAGCCCAGTTCGGCGACTTCGTCAACGGCGCCCAGGTGGTGATCGACCAGTTCATCTCCTCCGGCGAAGTGAAGTGGGGCCGCGCCTCGGGCCTGACCCTGATGCTGCCGCACGGCTATGAAGGCCAGGGTCCGGAACACAGCTCGGCGCGCATCGAGCGCTTCCTGCAGCTGTGCGCGGACCACAACATGCAGGTCTGCCAGCCGACCACGCCGGCCCAGATCTTCCACCTGCTGCGCCGCCAGATGATCCGTCTGTTCCGCAAGCCGCTGGTGATCATGACGCCGAAGTCGCTGCTGCGTAACAAGGATGCGGTCTCGCCACTGTCCGACCTGGCCAAGGGTCACTTCGAGACGGTCATCCCCGATCACGAAGAACTGAACGCCAGCAAGGTCAAGCGCGTGATCATGTGCTCGGGCAAGGTCTACTACGACCTGGTCAACACCCGCAAGGAACGCGGCGCTACCGACACGGCCGTCATCCGCATGGAACAGCTGTATCCGTTCCCGCACAAGGCAGTGGCAGCCGAGCTGAAGAAGTACCCGAACGCCAACGAAATCGTGTGGTGCCAGGACGAGCCGCAGAACCAGGGTGCCTGGTTCTTCGTCCAGCATTTCATCATGGAAAACATGGCGGAAGGCCAGAAGCTCGGTTACGCAGGTCGTCCCGCCTCGGCATCGCCGGCGGTGGGCTACTACGCCAAGCACAACGAGCAACAAAAGGCGCTGCTGGATGCGGCGTTCTCCAAGCTCAAGGGCTTTGTCCTGACCAAATGATCGTGGCCAGCATGGCGGCGCGCGCGAAGAGCGCGCACCGCCATGTTTTTTGCCACCTGCCTTAAGCAAAAACGAATACATCAAGGAAATTCCAACCATGGCTATTGTTGACGTCAAGGTTCCGCAACTCTCTGAATCGGTTGCAGAAGCAACCATGCTGAACTGGAAGAAGAAGCCGGGCGAAGCGGTTGCCCAAGACGAAATCCTGATTGAAATCGAGACCGACAAAGTCGTGCTCGAAGTGCCCGCCCCGTCGGCCGGCGTGCTGTCGCAAATCATCCGCAACGATGGCGACACCGTGGTCGCCGACGAAGTGATCGCCAAGATCGACACCGAAGCCACCGCTGGCGCCGCCGCACCGGCTGCTGCCGCACCGGCGCCCGCCGCTGCTGCCGCTGCCGCACCGGCCGCCGCTGCGCCCGCCGCAGCCGGCGCCGTTGCCATGCCTTCGGCAGCCAAGCTGATGGCCGAAGGTGGCCTGTCGGCCGGCCAGGTCGCTGGCACGGGCAAGGATGGCCGCATCACCAAGGGCGACGTGCTGGCCGCGACCTCGGCTCCGGCCGCCGCGCCTGCCGCCAAGGCCGCTCCGGCTCCGGCCGCCGCCAGGCCGGCGCTGCAGCAGGTTTCCGCCCCGGTGGACTTCGCCGCATTGGGCGACCGTCCGGAAGAGCGTGTGCCGATGAGTCGCCTGCGCGCCCGTATTGCCGAGCGCCTGCTGCAATCGCAATCCACCAACGCCATCCTCACCACCTTCAATGAAGTGAACATGAAGCCGGTGATGGACCTGCGCGCCAAATACAAGGACCGCTTCGAGAAGGAACACGGCGTCAAGCTGGGTTTCATGTCCTTCTTCGTCAAGGCCGCGGTGCATGCGCTGAAGAAGTTCCCGCTGATCAACGCTTCGATCGACGGCAATGACATCGTCTACCACGGCTATTTCGACATCGGTATCGCGGTGGGCTCGCCGCGCGGCCTGGTGGTGCCCATCCTGCGCAACGCAGACCAGATGAGCCTGGCGGACATCGAGAAGAAGATCGCCGAATTCGGCGTGAAGGCCCGTGACGGCAAGCTGTCCCTGGAAGAGCTGACCGGCGGTACGTTCTCGATCTCCAATGGCGGCACCTTCGGTTCGATGCTGTCGACCCCGATCATCAACCCCCCGCAGTCGGCCATCCTGGGCGTGCACGCCACCAAGGACCGCGCGGTGGTGGAAGACGGCCAGATCGTGATCCGTCCGATGAACTACCTCGCCATGTCCTACGACCACCGCATCATCGACGGCCGGGAAGCCGTCCTGGGCCTGGTCGCCATGAAGGATGCGCTGGAAGATCCGGCCCGCCTGCTGCTGGACCTGTAATCATCCGCATTGACTGAGGTCTTGCCCGCCATGCCCGCAGATATACGCGGCGCGGGCGGGCATGACGGACCGAAGAGTTGAAGGCGGCCTGGCGGGCGATGTTGCCCCGGCCCGGGCTGCAAAAGGAATCTCCATGAGCAAACAATTCGACGTGCTGGTCATCGGTGCCGGCCCCGGCGGCTACATCGCCGCCATCCGTGCCGGCCAGCTGGGCCTGAACGTGGCCTGCTGCGAAGGCAATGCCTACGACGATCCCAAGGACGAACCGCGCCTGGGAGGCACCTGCCTGAACGTGGGTTGCATCCCCTCCAAGGCAATGCTGGCCTCCTCGGAAGAATTCGAGAACGTGCAGCATCACCTGGGCGACCACGGCATCACGGTTGGCGACGTCAAGGTCGACGTGGCCAAGATGCTCAAGCGCAAGGACGATATCGTCGGCAAGATGACCAAGGGCATCGAGTTCCTGTTCCGCAAGAACAAGGTCACGCTGCTCAAGGGCTACGGCAAGTTCGTCGGCAAGACCGCCGAGGGCTTCCAGGTCGAGATCGCCGGCAAGGCCGGCGCCGAAGTCGTGACGGCCAAGCAGGTCATCATCGCCACGGGCTCCAAGGCGCGTCACCTGCCGGGCGTCGCGGTGGACAACGTGCTGGTCAGCGATAACGAAGGCGCGCTCAAGTTCTCCGGCGTGCCGAAGAAGCTGGGTGTGATCGGTGCCGGCGTGATCGGCCTCGAGCTGGGTTCGGTATGGCGCCGCCTGGGTGCCGAAGTCACCGTGCTGGAAGCGCTGCCGGCCTTCCTGGGCGCCGCCGACGAAGGCGTGGCGAAGGAAGCGCAGAAGCTGCTGACCAAGCAGGGCCTGAAGTTCAGCCTGGGCGTGACGGTCAAGGAAGTCAAGACCGGCAAGGACAACGTCACTGTCAGCTACACCGACAAGGACGGCGCTGCTCAGACGCTGGAAGTCGATCGCCTGATCGTGTCGGTCGGCCGCGTGCCCAACACCGATAACCTCGGTTTGGACGCCATCGGCCTGGCTGCCGACCAGCGCGGCTTTATCGAGGTGGACGACCACTGCGCCACCAAGGTGCCGGGCCTGTGGGCCATCGGTGACGTGGTGCGTGGCCCGATGCTCGCGCACAAGGCCGAGGACGAAGGCGTGGCGGTTGCCGAGCGCATCGCCGGCCAGAAGCCGCACATCGACTACAACTGCATTCCGTGGGTGATCTACACCTTCCCGGAAATCGCATGGGTGGGCAAGACCGAGCAGCAGCTCAAGGCCGAGGGCCGCGAGTACAAGTCCGGCCAGTTCCCGTTCATGGCCAACGGCCGTGCGCTGGGCATGGGTCATTCGGATGGCTTCGTCAAAATGCTGGCCGATGCCAAGACCGATGAGATCCTGGGCGTGCATGTGGTTGCCGCGAACGCGTCGGACCTGATCGCCGAAGCCGTGGTGGCGATGGAGTTCAAGGCCGCCAGCGAAGATATCGGCCGCACCTGCCATCCGCATCCGTCGATGTCGGAAGTCATGCGCGAAGCCGCACTCGCCGTGGACAAGCGCCAGCTCAATATGTAAGGCACAAGCCTTCGTATTGTTGAGTACCGGCGCGCCGCTCCAGCGGCGCGCCGTTTTCGCTTTCGGGGCGACAGGGGCTATTTGCCTTGTCAGGCGTCCCGATCCTCATTCAAGCCGGAGCCTCCCGGCATCCAGCGCAAGCAGTCAGCATGAACGTCCGTGAGTACTACGAGCAGGAACTGAAGCAACGTGGCTACACCTCCGACGAGGCGCAGCTGCGCGCCGTCGACCGGCTGCAGCAGTGCTACGACGAGTGGGTGGCGTACAAGAGCCGGCGCAACAGCACGCTGAAGAAGCTGCTGGTGCACCCGGACGTGCCCAAGGGCGTCTACCTGTGGGGTGGGGTGGGGCGCGGCAAGTCCTTCCTGATGGACAGCTTCTATACCTGCGTGCCGGTGGTGCGCAAGACGCGGCTGCACTTCCACGAATTCATGCGCGAGGTCCACCGCCAGTTGGAAGAGCTGCGTGGCCGCCCGGACCCGCTGGACGAACTGGCCAAGCGGATTGCACGGCGTTTCCGCCTGATCTGCTTCGACGAATTCCACGTCAGYGATGTGGCCGACGCGATGATCCTGCACCGCCTGCTGCAGCAGCTGTTCGAGAACGGCGTGCAGTTCGTGATGACCTCCAACTACCGGCCCGACCTGCTGTATCCGGACGGGCTGCACCGTGACCGTGTGCTGCCGGCAATCGCACTGCTGCAACAGAAGCTCGATGTGCTCAACGTGGATGCCGGCATCGACTATCRCAAGCGTGCGCTGGAACAGGTCGATGCCTATCACACGCCGCTGGGGCCCGAAGCCAGTTCGGCGCTGCGTCACGCATTCACCAGCATTGCCGGTGTGGCCGACGAGTCGCCCATCCTGCATATCGAGCATCGCGAACTGCGTGCGCTGCGCAAGGCGGGCGGGGCGGTCTGGTTCGATTTCAATACGCTGTGCGGCGGCCCGCGCTCGCAGAACGACTATCTCGAACTGGCCACCGAGTTCCACACGGTGATTCTCTCCGATGTGCCGAAGATGACGCCGCGCATGTCCTCGGAAGCAYGGCGTTTCACCTGGCTGATCGACGTCTTCTATGATCACAAGGTAAAGCTGCTGATCTCCGCGGAAGTGCCTGCCGATGAGCTTTATACGGAAGGTCAGATGGCCAATGAGTTCAGCCGCACGGTCTCGCGCATTATCGAGATGCAGTCGCGCGAATATCTCGAAGCGCCGCGCCGTACTGTCGACACCTCGCTGACCTGAGGCGGCCATCCCACCGCACGCTTGATCTGTATCAAGGCGGCTTGCAGCCTGGGCTCTTACCATGCAGTTGGTAAAAAAGAGCCCCGATGCCGCCTTCTCCTGCTTATTCCCTGCCCGATCTGCCCAATTCGCCGCTTGCACGCGCAAGCGGCGCGCCGACGGCCGTCGTGCAGGAAGGCTGCTTTCACTGTGGACAGCCGCTTTCAGCCGCCGAGCCCTCCCTGCGTGCCAGCATCGACGGCAAGGACCAATCCTTCTGCTGCGGCGGCTGCCAGGCCTTGGCGCAGACCCTGCACGCCGCCGGGGCCTGTGTCTGGCTGATCGAGCAGCACCTCGGCAGCCTGCCTGGCGTGGAATCGGTGATTGCCAATGTGGCGACCCGCCGCGTGGTGGTGCGCTGGCGCGCCGCCGAGCAGCCGGTTTCCGCCTTGCTCGCGGCACTGGCCGGCATCGGCTACCTGGCGTGGCCGTTCGAGGTCTCACGCTCCGACCGGCAGGATCGCCACGCACGCCGTGGCCTGCTGATGCGCATGGCGGTAGCCATGCTGGGCATGATGCAGGTGATGATGTACGCATGGCCTATCTACACCCATGAAGCCACCATCGATCCCGGCCAGTTGCAGTTGATGCGCTGGGCCAGCCTGGTGCTGACCTTGCCCGTGGTGCTGTACTCGGCTTCGCCAATCTTCGCCGGGGCATGGCGCAGCCTGAGGCAGCGCCATCTGGGCATGGACGTGCCCGTGGCGATCGGCGTCGGCGCGGGCTTCCTTGCCAGTACGGTGGCCACGCTGCGCGGCACTGGCGAGGTCTACTTCGACTCGGTCACCATGTTCGTCGCATTCCTGCTGCTGGCGCGATACCTGGAACTGCGCGTGCGCCAGGCATCGCGCAGCGGCGCCGAGATGCTCGCACGGCAGTTGCCTGCCACCTGCGAACGCCTGCGGGCCGAAGGCGGGGCGGGCGAGCGGGTGCCGGTGGCGCGCTTGCGTGCAGGTGACCTGATCCGCGTCAAGGCTGGCGAGGTGGTTCCGGCCGATGCGACCGTTGTTGCTGGCGCCAGTGAGCTGGACGAATCCATGCTGACCGGCGAGAGCCGTCCGGTGCCGCGTGGTATCGGCGATCCGGTATTGGCGGGTTGCTTCAATACCACCAGTCCGCTTGAGCTGCGCGTGTCGAAGGTAGGCGCGGCGACCCGGCTGGCCGAGATCGTCGCCGTACTGGACCGCGCGCTGGCGGAGAAGCCGCGCCTGGCCACAGTGGCCGACCGTGTTGCCGGATGGTTCGTCGGCATATTGCTGGTGCTTGCCGCCCTTGCCGGGGCGGTCTGGTGGGCCTGGATCGACCCGTCGCGCGCGCTGCTGGTGACGGTGGCGGTGCTGGTGGTCAGCTGCCCGTGCGCGCTCTCGCTGGCCACGCCCGCCGCGCTGGCCGCCGCCGGGGCGGCGCTTTCGCGCCGCGGGCTGCTGCTGACGCGCGGTCACGCGCTGGAAACGCTCGCTGCCGTTACCGACGTGATGCTCGACAAGACGGGCACGCTCACGGAAGGCCGTTTCGCGCTGACCGAAATCCTGGCCCTGGGCGACGCCAGCGCCGATGCCAGCCTGCAACTGGCCGCGGCCATGGAACGTTCCGGCGAGCATCCCATCGCGCGGGGCATCGTCGAGGCAGCGCAGGCTCAGGGACTCGCCTGCGGCGCGCACGCCGTCAGTGCCATGCGCAATGTACCGGGGCAGGGCCTGGAGGCTGAAGTGGACGGGCAGCGTTACCGCTTGGGCCGGCGCGAGTTTGTTACCGCGCTGGGCACGAGCGCAAGCACGGACCGTGAAGGTATCTCCACCGCGCTGGCAGCCAGCGAGCGCAGCGGCGCCACCCTGGTGTGGCTGGGTAGTGCGAAGGGCGCGCAGGCTGTGTTCGTGCTCGCCGACATTGAACGCGCGCAGTCGGCGCGATTGCTTGCTGCATTGCGTGCGCTCGGCGTGACCTGCCACCTGGTGTCAGGCGACACGCCGGCCACGGTCGGCTGGTGGGCCGATCATTTCCAGATCGCGCGCCGCGAGGGCGGCGTCACGCCCGAAGGCAAGCGCGAGTATGTGGCGAACCTGCAGCGTGCCGGTGCGGTTGTGCTGGCGGTGGGCGACGGCATCAACGATGCGCCGGTACTGGCGCAGGCGCAGGTTTCGATCGCCATCGGCAGCGGCGCCCCGCTGGCGCAGGCCGGCGCCGATGCCGTGCTGACCCATGGCCGTGTGGCCGAGATCGCGAACGCGCTGGAGATGGCTCGCCGCACCCGCCGCGTGGTGCGCCAGAATCTCGGCTGGGCCTTTGCCTACAACGTGATCGCCATCCCGCTGGCTGCGACCGGCTATGTCACCGCCTGGATGGCGGGCATCGGCATGTCGGTGTCGTCGCTGCTGGTGGTGGCCAACGCCTGGCGCCTGCTGCGCTCGGGCAAGCCCGGAGACTGACACATGGACATGCTCTACCTGCTGGTGCCGATGAGCCTGGTGCTGGTGGCCGTGATCGCCGGCGCGCTTTGGTGGGCGCTGCATGCCGGGCAATATGACGACCTCGACCGGCCCGGCGAGGCCATCCTGCTCGATAACGACAAGCCCTGATCCATCGCGGCCGCGCTCCGCCCCGCATGGAGATCCCCCTTTTTCGCCGCCGCTTGCCGCGGCAAGAATGGCTGTCCTCGCCCACGCGCGACGCGCATGCGTGCGGATGCGAGACGCCGTTGCGCCTTAGTTCCCATGCTTTCCCGTGCGCTTGATACAGATCAAGACGCCCGGAGCGCGGTTTTCCTACAGTCACAACATCAATTCATATTTATCCAATCTGGGGGTCTGAATGGCTGTCACCGCCGCGTATTCTCGCGCCGACACCTTCAATTACGGCGTCGTGCGGCAATTTGCCGTCATGACGGTAGTCTGGGGGATCGTCGGTATGGCCGTCGGCGTGCTGCTCGCAGCACAGCTGATCTGGCCGGAGCTTAACTTCAACACGCCATGGCTGTCCTTCGGGCGCCTGCGTCCGCTGCATACCAATGCCGTCATTTTC
The DNA here is from genome assembly GCF_056397325.1 of Cupriavidus sp. 05N39. Taxonomy (NCBI): domain Bacteria; kingdom Pseudomonadati; phylum Pseudomonadota; class Betaproteobacteria; order Burkholderiales; family Burkholderiaceae; genus Cupriavidus; species Cupriavidus sp. 05N39. Next base: position 932 of record NZ_JBFTNE010000162.1, on the reverse strand, counting down.
GCGTTTGGCGGCAGCGCGCTGTTTGCCACCTCCTACTACATCGTGCAGCGTACCTGCCAGGCACGGCTGTTCTGCGGCCCGCTGGCCGCGTTCACGTTCTGGGGCTGGCAACTGGTGATCGTTGCCGCGGCCATCACGCTGCCGATGGGCTTCACCAGCTCGAAGGAATACGCCGAACTCGAATGGCCGATCGACATCCTGATCACGCTGGTCTGGGTGGCTTACGCCATCGTGTTCTTCGGCACCATCATGAAGCGCAAGACCCGCCATATCTACGTGGCCAACTGGTTCTTCGGCGCTTACATCCTGACCATCGCCATATTGCACATCGTCAACAACGTCGAGATGCCTGTGACGATGTGGAAGTCCTACTCGGCCTATGCCGGCGTGCAGGACGCCATGGTGCAGTGGTGGTACGGCCATAACGCGGTGGGCTTTTTCCTGACCACCAGCTTCCTGGGCATGATGTATTACTTCATTCCCAAGCAGGCCGGCCGCCCGATCTACTCCTACCGCCTGTCGATCGTTCACTTCTGGGCGCTGAACTTCACCTATATGTGGGCCGGCCCCCACCACCTGCAGTACACCGCGCTGCCCGACTGGGCGCAGTCGCTCGGCATGGTGTTCTCGCTGATCCTGCTGGCGCCTTCTTGGGGCGGCATGATCAACGGCATCATGACCTTGTCGGGTGCCTGGCACAAGCTGCGCACCGATCCCATCCTCAAGTTCCTGGTGGTGGCGCTGTCCTTCTACGGCATGGCGACCTTCGAGGGCTCGATGATGTCGATCAAGACTGTCAACGCGCTGTCGCACTACACGGACTGGACCATCGGCCACGTGCACTCCGGTGCGCTGGGCTGGGTCGCGATGATTTCGATCGGCTCGCTCTATTACCTGATCCCGCGTCTGTTTGGCGAGAAGGAGATGTACAG
>NZ_JBFTNE010000161.1:0-10873 GCF_056397325.1 Cupriavidus sp. 05N39 | reverse complement strand
GAGGCCCGCGCTGATGCCGGCGCCGGCCTTGAATTCGGACCAGGTGAGCCTGGGCTACACCACGCAGCTCAGGCGGCACAGCGAAGCCGACGCCCCGGGCGCCAGCGATGCCGTTACCCGCGTGCAACTCGGGAACTGGCGCGGGCACAACTCAACGCAGCAATACGCTGCACAAAGAGGATCAACACGATGAGGCGACAGCTTCGAAACGGTGCCCTACTGCTGGTTGCCACCCATATAGCTGGTTGCGGCGTGGGCCAGGCAGTCAAGGACAGCACGGTGGAGGCAGCGAAATGGGCCTTCACGACGCAGGTCAAGACCATGAGCCTCGATCTCACCAGCCGGCCGTCGTTAAATACAAACGGCGCCGGGCAATCGTTGTCGACGGTGGTGCGGATCTACCAGTTGAAATCGCCGCAGGCCTTTGAACAGCTGGGCTATGCGCGACTGCAGGCCGATGATCTCGAATTACTCAAGCCGGATCTGCTGGCGACCAAGGACGTCATCCTGCGCCCCGATGCGAGCGTGAGCTTGAGCGAGCCGATGCATGCCGAGGCGGAATATGTCGGGGTCATCGCGCTCTTCCGTAGCCCCGGCAAGGAGACGGTCTGGAAGCTGGTGGTGCCGAAGAAACAGTGGAAGAAGACCGATCCGGTAAGGATCGAGGTGCGAGGCAGCACGCTGGAGCTGGCGGGGGCCAGCTTTGATGGTTCCGGCGCAGTGGATGGCGGCGGCATGGGCAGACTAGCCACGGTGCAAGCGGCTGCTCGCTTGCCGATGTCACGGCTCGCGGGATGATACCGGTGCCGCTTTACTGATGAGGCGAAAGACGATGACGAATTCAATCAACGCAGCGCACGCACCGCAGCCGCAGGTGCCTGCCGCATTGCCGTCGGCATCGGGCGACGCAGCGAAGATGCATCCCGGTTACTGGCTCACGCACGTCGGCACCTGCTATCCCGGCCTGTTGGCGACAACGGACAAGTTGCGCGCCTTGCGTGATCCAGCGGCGCGGGGATGGCCTGACCACTACTACATTCCATACACGCTGCTTCGGAACATGATGATGCGCAGGCTCGGTCTGCGCCCAGGCGACCCGACGCCGAAGGGGCTGGTCACGCATTTGCAACTTGTGGCGACAATAGCGGCCTGGCGCGTGACGCAGGGGATTTACCGCATCGACCCGACGGTCTACGATGCCTTGTGCGCGACGCCCGTGACAGGGGAATTGCCCGCGGCGTTGTTGCGGCACTTGCCAGAATGGTGTGTTTATCTTGAGACGCCCGGCATGCACTGGGACGATCTTCTCGTTTACGGCGTCTTCGCCAACCTGTGTGAAACCAACACCGGCCGCGAGGTGCTGATGCTGCAGCTCAATTACACTGACGGCCTGCTCACCTGCCCGATCGATCTGACCCGCCGCACGTTGGGCGAGGCTATTCGCGGCATGTTTCAAAGCATGCGTGAGGACGGCATGGCGCCCGAACCAGATTTTGAGCGAAATATGCCGACGCTGCTGCCGCGTATTCTCTCGCTGCTCCTGTACCTGTGCAGCGAAGCCGCCGAAATCGGGGATGGTGCATCCCGGCCATCGCGGCCGGTGCCGAAGCGCACCAAGAAGGGGGTGCGCATGTTCGCCGCGCAGCGACCGGTGTGCTGGGACGTTGCCACGCGTCTGGGCGCCGCGCTGCGCCGTGCTGGCCGTGATGCCGCTGGCGATGCCGCCGGCGCTGGCGATGGTGCTGGGACTCATGCTGGCCCGCGCCCGCACATCCGGCGGGCACACTGGCACACCTACCTGAGCGGCCCGCGTGATAGCGCGAAGCGCACCTTGCGCTGGATGCCACCCATTCCAGTCAACGTCGAGACGCCGGACGATCTGGTACCCACGCTGCGAAGTGCTGGCACGGCGGACAAGGCGGGTGCCGGGAAGGGGGACTAGCGATGGGATCGCGGCCTGCGTGAGCGCTGACGCGAAAAGGGGGCCGTGAGATTGGATCGGCCTGGATATCGGGATACCGGCGCCCTAACGCACCAGCGCCCGCAAGCCCCCCAGCAATTTCCCGATCTCCGCCTCGGTGGTCAGGTAGCTGACCGAGGCGCGGGCAATCTGGCTGAGTCCGCGGGCGTTCATATCCAGGGGCGTATAGGCGGTACCGTTGCTGCCGATCACCACGCCCTGCGCCGCCAGGCTGCGCTGCACCGACACGGGGTCCTGGCCGGCCACGTTGAAGGCCACCAGTCCGGAGCGCTCGCGGCCTTGGTCCAGCACCGTCACGCCGGGTATTCCGGCCATTTGCGCGCGCAGCGCCTGTGCGGTGGCATCGATCCGCGCACGGATGTTCTCAAGGCCGATCTCCAACGCTTCCTGCAAGGCATTGGCCAGGCCGCAGCGCAGCGCCATCGATGCTTCGGCCGATTCAAAGCGGGCCGCGCCAGGCCGCAGGACGGGGTCGCCGTGCGCATCCAGCGGCGCGGAATAGGTGTCCACGAATGCCGGCGTCAGGCGGGGCAGGAAATCCTGCCGCACATAGAGCAGGCCGGTGCCCCTTGGCCCGCGCAGCGCCTTGCGGCCGGCGCCGCTCAGCACATCGCAGCCTACCTGGGCCACGTCGACCGGCAACTGGCCCACCGCCTGTGCGGCGTCGATGAAGTAGGGGATGCCGTGGCGCCGCGCCACCTTTCCGATGGCCGCGGCGGGATTGATGAGTCCGCCGTTGGCCGGCAGCCAGGTCAGCGCAATCAGGCGCACGCGGTCGTCCAGCATGGCCTCCAGCGCCTCGGGATCCACGGCGCCGCTGCTATCGGACGGAATGGCTTCGATCGATGCGCCCGCGCGCTGCGCCGTGAGGCGCATGGCGGCCAGGTTGCCGCCCCATTCGTGGCGCCCTACCAGGATGCGGTCGCCGGGCTGCCAGGATCCCAGTGCGGCAAAGGCGGCGCCCCAGCCGGGCGAATTGCCGGTGGTCAGGGCGATCTCCGCCGGCTGGGCGTTCAGCAACCGCGCGGCAAGGGTACGCGCGCGTTCCGTTTGTTCGCGGGCCGCCAAGCCGGCCTCCATCGGCCCCTGCGTGGCTTCGCGCCACAGGTGGGCGTGAATCGCTTCCAGCGTGGCCGCGGAGGGCAGCGAGGCGCCGGCGTGATTGAAGTGCGTGGTGGTCAGCGTGCCTGGCGCGCGGGCGCGCAGCGCCTCCACGGCGGCGGGGGTGAGGGGAGGGGGCATGGGGGTTCCGGTGAGGCGCGTCGGGTTCAGGGCTGGGTCAGCGAGATCACGGCTTCGACTTCCACGGCAACGCCGCTGGGCAGCGACGCAACGCCAACCGCGGCGCGCGCGTGACGGCCCGCCTCGCCGAATACCTGCACCATCAGGTCCGATGCGCCGTTGGCGATGGCGCTCTGGCGATGGAATTCCGGCGTGCTGGCCACGAAGACGCCAAGGCGTACGACGCGGGCCACGCGGTCCAGCCGGTCGCCCGTGGCGGCGGCAATCTGCGACAGGATGCCCAGCGCCGACAGCCGCGCGGCCTGCACGCCGTCTTCGTCGGAGATGTTGTCGCCCAGGCGCCCCAGGTAGGTGGGCTGGCCATCCTTGCGTGAGATCTGGCCGGAGATAAAGAGCAGATTGCCTTCCTGCACGAACGCCACGTAGTTGGCGGCGGGAGCGGCCGCGGATTCCAGGGCCAGGCCGAGTTCGGCCACGCGGGCGGAGATGGAGAGGGTCATGTCGGTTACGCCGGAGCGAGGTTGGAAAACGCCAATCCTATCGGCTTGGCCACGGCAGAACCAATCAATTCTCGGCCCGCATGCATGAGCAAAACTAATGCGTCGCGGCTAATGCGTGCCGTCCATCGGGTCGCGGACGGCGGTTTCGATGAGCCACGCACGGAATGCCGACGCGGCCTCGCTCAGCGGGCCGCGCGGCGTGACCAGCCACCATCCGATGCCGGGGTCATCCAATACCGCGCCGGGCAGTGCCGGCACCAGTGCGCCGCTGGCCAGCTGCTGGGCGATCAGGCGGTGCCGGCCCATCGCCATGCCTTGCCCGGCGAGCGCCGCTTCCACCACGATGTTGTAGTCGTGCAGGCGCACGGTCTGTGCCTGGCCAAGCGCCAGGCCGAAGCGGCGGGCCCAGGCGTCCCATTCGAACGGATGCCTGGCATGCGAGGCCAGGAACGGGTAGCGCAGCAGGTCCTGCGGCTTGCGCGGGCGGTCCGGGCCCGCGATCAGCGCGGGGACGCAGACCACCGACAAGCGCTCGGGCATGACCAGTTGCGCGTCCACGCCCGGCCAGGCACCCCGGCCGTAGCGGATCGCCACGTCCACCTCCCCGCCCGCCACGTCCGCAAGGGCGATATCGGGGCGCAACTGCAGGTCGATGCCGGGATGCGCCGCCGAGAAGGCCGGCAACCGCGGCGCCAGCCAGCGCGTGCCGAAGGAAGCCAGCAGCCCCACGGTCAGGGCCGTGCGCGCGCCGGCGGGGGCGCGGATCTGCTCGGTGCCCTGGCGCAGCAGCTCGAACGCCGCATGGACCTGTGCATAGTAAGCCTGCCCCGCCTGGGTCAGCGCTACGGCGCGGGTGCGTCGCTCGAACAATGCCACGCCGAGGTTTTCTTCCAGTTTCTGGATATGGTGGCTGACCGCGCTTTGCGAGACGAACAGCTCTTGCCCCGCCTGGCTGAAGCTCAGGCGTCTTGCGGCCGCTTCGAAAGCGCGCAGGGACACAAGGGGCGGCAGGGATCGCGCGGAACGCATGAGGCTAGGCGGAGGGTTTGGGGAGCCCGTTATGCTACGCCTTGTTGAGGGGAGGTGCTTGCGGGCGGGGGCTGGCTGCTACTGCAGGGTGGGCGCGGGCGGCATCGGCGCGGCCCAGCGATAAACCAGCAGGCGCCCCTTATAGGCCTCCACGCCGGGGGAGGCCGCGCGGTCCAGCTTTTCCTCGCGCATCAGGAAACCCTGCTCGACCATCTGCCGGTTGAAGGCCGGGCGGTTGCCGCGGTCGGGATCGACGATCCAGACCTCGACGGTGGGGCTGGCATGGCGCCCGATAAAGTGAGCCAGGCTGGCATTGGCATCGCGCTCGTAGAGCAGGTCGCTGCCGATGATCAGGTCGAAATGGCCATGGACGTAGGCGCTGGCCGGGCTCGCACCCTCGGCGGCGTCCTGTTCAGGCGCCGTGGCGCTCCAGTGCCCGTGCCGGTATTTCATCGGCGCCAGGCCATTTAGACGCACGTTCTCCGCCAGGAAGCTCGCTGCCATCGGATGGCAGTCGCTGGCGGTCATGTCGGCGCCGCGGCGGTGTCCCACCAGGCTGGCCAGGCCCAGGCCGCAGCCGATCTCCAGCACGCGTTCGGTGATATCCACCGGGCGCGCCGCCATGCGGGCAGCCAGGTGCGCGCCGGATGGCCACAGCAGGCCGAACAGCGGCCACATGGCGGAAGAAATGCCCATGCGATCGGCTTCGCCGAGGGGGTCGTAGTACTGCTGCTTATCCAGCAGCGAGCGAATGACCAGGTCGGCTACGCCGGCGACGGCAATGCTCTCTTGCTTGGTTTGATAGCCGGGCATCAAGGGGGGAAGCCAGGACGCCGGCTTCGCAATGGGGAGGGAGCGGGTCAGTATGCCCGAAAAGCACCGCAGCAGCGCGGAAACAGGCCGCAAATGCGCCGAAGTGCAGCGAAAAATGCGGAAGACGGGTTCCGGACGCCGTAGCGGCCGTGGGAATGTGCGGGAAAGGCCAGCCGCGGCAGACCTCTGTCGCGCCCAAGCCATGTGCGAGAATCCGCGATAAACAAAACATCGGATATTGTTGTCCACCTATTATCGGAGCTTATCGCCGTGACCATCCCATCCAGCGCGTCCATCCGCAAACGCCTGCGTATGCGGCACCTGCAGCTGATGCTGGCGCTGTCGGAGTCGCCCTCGTTGCGCCAGGCGGCGGAAGGGCTGGCGCTGACCCAGCCGGCGGCCACAAAGTCCTTGCAGGAATTGGAGGATGTACTTGGCGTATCGCTGTTCACGCGCCACGCACGCGGGCTGGACCCCACGGTGTCGGGCAAGGCGGTGATGCGCTACGCGCGGGTGGTTTTTGCCGATATGGACGAGTTGCGCGAAGAACTGGTCGCCATCCAGGCCGGCGATGTCGGCAAGGTGCGCGTGGGCGCCGTGATGGCGCCGGCGCCGGATTTGCTGACCCGGGTGATTGTCAGGCTCAAGCAAGCGCATCCGCGCCTGCACATCATCGTGCAGATCGATACCAGCGATGTGCTGGTGCACGCCCTGCAGCAGGACCAGATCGATATCGTGCTGGGCCGCATCCCGGATGGCTGGCCGTCGGAGGAGCTGTCGTTCGAGACGCTGGGGGAGGAGGCGCTGTCCATCGTCACCCGCGTGGGGCATCCGGCGGCGGAGCACGGCAAGCTGAAACTGGCCGCGCTGACGGAATACGCTTGGATCATCCAGCCGCACCCCAGCCCGATGCGCCAGATCATTGACCAGACCTTCCGCGAGAACCGCGTGCCGCCGCCGGTGAGCACGGTGGAGACGTCGTCGATCCTCACCACGCTGTCCGTGCTGCGCGAATCCGACATGCTGGCCGTGCTGCCCACCTCGGTGGCCCGCTACTACGAAGACCTGAACATGATCGCCACGCTGCCGGTAGCCCTGCATGGCCGGCTTGCGCCCTATGGCCTGGTGCTGCGCAAGAGCCGCCCGCCCACGCCGGCCATGCAGCTTGTCATCGACATGCTGCGCGCGGGCGGAGTGGGCGGAATGGGTGAGACGGGCGGGCAGGCCACCGTCAGGCCCTGATCCCGCGCACTCACTCCGCCGAGATCCTGGCTCGCCGGACCACTTCGCCGTAGCGCTGCATCCGCTCGGCCATCATCCGCTCGAAGGCGGCTGGCGTCATCTCCTCGGGCGGGAACACGCCGCGCGCGCGCAGGGCCGTCTGCATGGCGGGGTCGCTGGCGGCCTGGCGCACCGCCTGGTAGAGCTTCTGCACCACCGGTTCGGGCGTGCCGGCAGGCGCGGCAATGCCTGTCCAGGAACTCAGGTTGAGCTGCGGATAGCCCAGCTCGGCCATGGTCGGCACATCGGGCAGCTGCGGCAGGCGCTGTTCGGAAGCCACCGCCAGCGCGCGCACCTTTCCTTCCTTGATGTAGGGCAGCATGATGACCAGGTTGTCGAGGATGAACTGGACCTCATTGCTCAGCACGGCCGTGATCAAATGCGTGCCGCCCCGATAGGGAATGTGCGTGGCATAGATGCCGGTGCTGGCCTTGAGCATCTCCACATTCAGCTGGCCCATGCTGCCAACCCCGCCGCTGCCGTAGTCGAGCTTGCCCGGGTTCTTTTTCGCGTAGGCGAGGAACTCCGCGAAGGTACGCACGGGCAGGCTCGAGTGCACCACCAGGGCGTTGGGCTGGCGGCCCAGGATGGCGATGTTCTCGAAATCCTTGATCGGGTCGTAGCCCAGCTTCGGTTGGGTCAGCGGGTTGGCCAGGTGACTGCTCTGGGAGGACACCACCAGCGTATAGCCATCGGGCTTGCTGCGCGCCACCGATTGCGTGGCGACCGAGCCGCCCGCGCCCGGGCGGTTGTCGACGACCACCGGCACGCCGAGGATGCGCGAGAGCGGCTCCGAGTACTGGCGGGCCATGATGTCCACCGAACCACCGGGCGGAAAGGGCACCACCAGCGTGATGGGGCGCGAGGGATACGCGCCTTGCGCTTGCGCGGCCAGCGGCGCGGCACACGCGAGCGCGGCTACGCTGAGGCCGGTGCGGAGGAAATGGCGGCGAGAGAATGGCACGTTCGGCATGGCAGTGTGGTGAAGGTAGTTAAAGTCGGATGCAGGGAAGTGCCTCGGCTCACCGCAGTGCGAGGATGGCTAGCGCTACCGCCTGCGCGCGCGGCACGAAGGTGGCAAGCTCGCAGTACTCGCGCACGGTGTGCGCATGGCCGCCCACCGGGCCGGTGCCGCACAGCGTGGGCGTGCCCACCGAGGATGTGAGCCCGCTGTCGGCGGCGCCGCCGGTGAATTCGCCCTCCACCGAGAAGCCCAGCTGCTGCGCGCCGCGCTGGTACAGCGCCAGCAAGTCCGTGGGTGTCTGGGTCATCGGCCGGGTGCGGCGCATGTCGGTGATCCGGCCCGTGGTACGCGGCAGCGATTCGGCCTCGATGATGGCGCGTATCTGCCCGACCAGCGCGTCGATGTCCGTGTCGGCGGTGAAACGCACGTCGAGCTCGGCCTGCGCATGCGGCGCCACCATGTTGGGCACGATGCCGCCTTTCACGCAGCCCACATTGGTGGTGATGCCCAGCCCGGCGTCGGTCAGCGCATGCAGCGCCAGGATCTTGCGCGCGAGCGCGTCGATGGCGCTGGCACCCTGGGCATGGTTGACGCCCGCGTGCGCGGCCACGCCCTCTACCTCGAATTCCACCACCATCGACCCCTTGCGCCCGGTCACCAGGTTGCCGCTGACGCGGCCGGGCTCGGCGTTGAACACGGCACGCGCGCCGCGCGCCACGTCCATGATCCGCTCGCGGGTGGCGGCCGATCCGATTTCTTCGTCGCAGGAAAAGAAAAGGCGCACTGGCAGGGCATTGCCGCCGCAGCGCGCCAGGGCCTCGGCCACGAACACATTCATCACCAGGCCCGATTTCATGTCGGCAACGCCGGGCCCGTAGGCAAGCCCGTCTTCCACGCGGAAGGGACGGCGCGCCGCCGTGCCGGCCGGAAACACGGTGTCCATATGGCCCATGAGCAGGATCGGCGCGCCATCGCCGGCGCCGGGCACCAGCGCATCCAGGCACACGCCGTAGCCGGGCACGGCATGCAGCGTGACCGCAATGCCGGCAGCTTGCAGGTGTCCGCGCAGGACCTCTGCCACGGCCGTCACGCCGGCTTCCTGCCGGCTGCCGCTGTCGATGTCCACAATGCGCTGTAGCAGCGCCTGCATTTCGGCCTGCTGGCCACCCAGCCAGTCGATCACCTCGCCCGCCGCGTTGGCAAGCATCTCGCTATCCGCCATATACCCCCGCTCCTTCCATCGTGTGGAGATGATTCATGTATTGCAAAAGTGCTATGATCATGCAATATGCATTGCAGCGTGTCAACGCCATGAAAAATCGACAGGAGCTCCCTCAACACAGCGCCACCCTGCTTGAGCGCCTCGCGCGCGAGGCGGCCACGCTGACTATCCGCGAGCACGCGCTGGCCGATGCACTGGGCCGCGACTATCCGCATGCGCTGCTGGAATCGGCCACCTCGCTTGCCGCCCAGCACGGCACGAGCGCCTCGACGGTGGTGCGCCTGTTCGCCAAGCTGGGCTATGCCAGCTATGCCGACGCCCAGCGCGAGGCGCGGGCCAGCGTGACGGCGCTCCTGCCCACCGCGGGCCAGCGCGCGCCGGCCACGATCGGTGGCAAGCGCACCTTGCGCGCCTGCGTGGACGACGCGCTGCTGCACGACCAGCACAACCTGGCGGCCACCCACGAAGTGCTGGACATGGCGGCCTTCGAGGCGATCGCGCGTCTGCTGGCCGAACCGCGCGGGCGGTTGTTCGTGCTGGCGCAGAAAAACAGCGCGCCTGTGGGGGCATGGCTGGCGCTGCATCTGAACATGTGCCGGCCGCAGGTTCAGGAGTTGGGGGCCGGAGCGGTGACTGCCACGGACGCCATGCTGTGGGTGGAGCCCGAGGACGTGCTGCTGACGTTCAGCATCCGCCGCTATTCCAGCGCGCCGGTGAGCATCGCCCGTGCTTTCCGCGAGCGCGGTGCGCGGGTGATCGCGATTTGCGATAGTCCGGCTGCGCCACTGGTGCCGCTGTCGCATCATCATCTGCTGGTGCGTACGGGTAATGCTTCCCCCTTTGATTCCTATACGGCGGCCTTCTTCCTGTGCAATGCGCTGGTCTCGGCGGTAGCGCAATTGCGTCAGCCTTCAGTCATCAAGGCGTTGCAGCGGCGTGATGCGCTGTGGGAAGCCTTTGAGGCGGATCCTGTTGAGGGGGTGAGGCGGGGGTAGGCTGGTGTTGGCGTCGCCGGCGATTTCTCCGCTTAGGCGGGGTGGGCGTTTTTGGTGGGGTTTTATTGCTTCTAGCTGCTGTCGCGGCTGTACGGGGTTGGCCGTTTACGCACACGGAGGTGTCACTTTTCTTTACTCGTAAAGAAAAGTAACCAAAAGAAAGCGATCCTTGCAGGAGGCTGGCGTGTCGGGGTTGCGCAGCCCATTGGATTCGTCGTCAGGCCCCGGGCTGTAATAGCCTCATGCCGTTACCGGTTTGAATGGCCACGATCCTGCCAATGGCGCTGGTTYCGTAGTGAGGCCCCCGGTAGSGGCTCCSTGCCCATTCGCCCATCTGCCGGTACCGGCAYGGAGCATCACGATCTATCACGCCGTGATGGTTTCGTGGTGGGGTGGGCGCGGTGAAGAAGGTCCTGGTCCTAGCAATCCGGTGCCACCGCGCCCACGACGGAAACGGGGCGCTTGCAACTTCGTGGCCGTCCGCGCCGCGAGCGACAGACGGCCTGAAATTCGYGGTGGCCGCTACCGGGGGGACCACCACGAATCCCTGGGCATTGGCTGGGKCGTGGTGCTCCGAACCGGTGACGGCACGAGGCTAWTAGAACCCGGGGCCTGACGACGAATCCATTGGGCTGCGCAACCCCGACACGCCAGCCTCCTGCAAGGATCGCTTTCTTTTGGTTACTTTTCTTTACGAGCCCTCCATGTCAGGATACTTGTCGCCTCCGTTTCCTTAGTGAAGCAAAATGGAGGGCGGTGTGCGAATAGGTGATGACACGATATGCAACCGAGCATCGGGAATGGGTGGTTGAGCAGATGATGCCGCCGCTGAACCGGTCGATAGTG
>NZ_JBFTNE010000160.1:0-11120 GCF_056397325.1 Cupriavidus sp. 05N39 | reverse complement strand
TAGTTGCTATGGGCGAAGTCCGTGTAGCCGTAGGCCGGCCGCGCTACCCTTGGCGCCTACCTCCGCTCCGCTTAACTACCTCCCGCCTGGCCCCAGGCGCCTTCTCCGTCGTCGCCTCGATACTCTCGCGAAAACGTTGCGTGACAGCGGTTTCGTCCAGCGCGTGATACGCCAGCGAAATGCCGATCGACGCATCCGGCGGCAGGTCGGAGATCGGGCGGAATACCACGCGGCCCGATGAGTGGGATGCGTTGACAGACGGCACCAGGGCGATCCCGAGCCCGCTATCCACCAGCCCTACCACGGTCTGCACCTGTACGGCTTCCTGCGCGATGTAGGGGCTGATGCCGGCGCGTGCGAACAGGTGCGACACCGCGGCTTGCAGGCCGCCCACGCGTGAGGGCGTGTAGCCGATCAGGGGGTAGTCGGCGAGGTCGTGCAAGGCGACCTGCTTCTGCTTGGCCAGGGCGTGGCCGCGCGGGAGCGCGGCACAGAATACGTCGGTCTGGATCAGCTGGAAGCGGACGTTCTCCGGGCGGGCGGTGGGCACGCGCACGAAACCCACGTCAAGCTCGCCGCTTTCCACCAGCGATAGCAGTTCGAGGTTGGTGCCTTCGCGCAATTCCAGCTTGACATGCGGGTGGCGCTTGGTGAACGCCTGTATCAGCCGCGGCAGCAACCCGAACGTGACCGAGCCGATAAACCCGATGCGTAGCCGTCCGGCTTCGCCGCTGGCGGTCGCACGCGCGGCCGCGCTGACTTCTTCCGCATTCTGCAGGCATTTCCTGGCGGCTTGCAGGGCGGCTTCGCCGGGGGCGGTCAGCCGTACGCCGCGGGCAGTGCGCTCGAACAAGGGCGTGCCGAGTTCTTCCTCCAGTTTGCGGATGGCGACGGAAAGCGGCGGCTGTGCCATGAAGAGCCGCTCTGCCGCCCGGCTGAAGCTGCTGGTCTCGGCGACGGCGACGAATTGCTTGAGTTGACGCAGGTCCATCCATATACCTCGTGTATAGCTCGGTGCATGTAAAGTATTGGATTAAGTATATGGCATTGCTTACGATTGTTTCTGAAACAGGCACAAAGAAGCCGAGGGCGCCAGGCACACGTTTGGCCGCGCCTGACCTCAGACCGGAGACAATCGATGATCAGCACGAAACGCTGGCTTGCCGCTGCCGTTGCGGCCACCGCCGCGCTCACCTTGCCCGCGCTTACCTTAGCGCAGACTTTTCCTGCCAAGCCCGTCAAGATCGTCGTGCCTTACCCGCCGGGTGGCACCAATGACATCGTGGTACGCCTGCTGGCGCAGAAGCTGGGTGACAGCATGGGCCAGCCGTTCGTGGTCGAAAACAAGCCCGGCGCCTCCGGCAACCTGGGCGCGGAACAGGTGGCCCGCGCGGCGCCCGACGGCTACACGCTGCTGCTGGTGACGACCGGGCATTCGATCCACCATTCGCTCTACAAGAACCTGCGCTACAACATCAAGACCGATCTCACGCCGGTGAGCGAGCTCACGCGCGGCCCGATGCTGGTGATGGTGACCCCGTCGTTGCCTTACAAGACGGTGCAGGACGTGATCGCCGCGGCCAAGGCCAAGCCGGGATCGATCAACTTCGGCTCGGCGGGCAACGGCTCGTCCACGCACCTGGCCACCGAGCTGCTGAGCTCGATGGCCGGGGTGAAGATGACCCACATCCCGTACAGCGGCAGCGCGCCTGCCATGGCGGACGTGATGGCGGGCAATGCCCAGCTGGTGATGGACCTGATGTTCTCGGCGCTGCCGCAGGTCAATGGCGGCAAGCTACGTGCGATCGCCATCACCGGCGCCAAGCGCTCGCCGCTGCTGCCGAATGTGCCAACGGTGGCAGAGTCCGGCGTGCCAGGCTTCGAGACCCTGGCGTGGAACGGGCTGATGGCGCCCTCAAGCACGCCCAAGCCGATCATTGACAAGCTCAACGCCGAGATCCACAAGGCGCTGGACGCGCCGGAGATGAAGGAGCGCCTGCGCGCGCAGGGCTTCGAGCCGTCGCCGGGCACGCCTGAGCAGTTCGGCGCGTTGATCCGCTCGGAGATCGACCGTTGGGCAAAGGTCGTCAAGACGTCCGGCGCCAAAGTCGAATAAGCCAGATTTGCGAAGGCAGGGGCGACTGCCGCGCCGGCCCGATCCGCTCCTTTTCTTTTCCTCGTCCCTCTCCGCCGCCACTGTTTTTCTTGCAAGCGATCTCGCCATGCCAGACCGTAATCCCTTTGTCCGTCTCCTTCGCCCGCGTTCCGTCGCCGTCATCGGCGCGTCGGACGATCCGCTGCGCATCGGCGGCCGGCCTATCGACTACATGCGCAGCCAGGGGTACCAGGGCCGCCTGATGCCGGTCAACCCCAGTCGCGCCACCATCCAGGGCCTGGAAGCCTACGCCAGCGTGGCCGACCTTCCGCAGACGCCGGACGTGGCCATCGTGGCGGTGGCCGCCAAGCTGGCGCCCGACGTGGTAGCGGAACTGGCGGCACGCGGCACGGCGGCGGCCATTGTGTTTTCCGCCGGGTTTGCCGAGGCCGGGGACGAGGGCGCGCAGATCCAGCAACGCATGGTGGCTTCGGCGCGCAAATACGGCATGCGCCTGCTTGGCCCGAACTCGCTGGGCGTGGTCAATCCCGGCACCGGATTTTACGGCAGCTTCACCTCGGTGGTGGAAATGGGCTTTCCGGTGGCGGGGCGGGTCGGCATTGCCAGCCAGTCCGGCGCGTATGGCAGCCACATCCTGGGCATTGCGCGCGATGCAGGCATCGGCGTGTCGGCCTGCGTGATGAGCGGCAACGAGAGCGACATCAGCCTGGGCGACATCGTCCACGCCATGGTGGACGACGACAACACCGATGTGATCGCGGTCTACTCCGAGGGCATCCGCGACGGGCAGCGCCTGATGCAGGCGCTGGAGGCCGCGCGCAAGGCGCGCAAGCCGGTGGTCATGATGAAGGTTGGCACCAGCGCGGTGGGCAGCGCGGCGGCGCAGTCGCACACTGCTTCGCTGGCCGGAAACGACGCGGTGACCGAGGCCGTGCTGGCCGAGTTCGGCGTGGTGCGGGCGCGCTCCACCGAGCATATGCTCGACGTGGCACGACTGGCCACGCGCCGCATCTATCCTGCCAACAATTCCCTGGGCGTGATTACCGTCAGCGGCGGCGCCGGCGTCATTATTTCCGACGCGGCGGAAGTGGCCGGCTTGCCGATGCCGGAGATGCCCCCTGCGACCCAGGAGCACCTGAGAGCATTGCTGCCCTTTGCCGCGCCGCGCAACCCGGTGGACTGCACGGCGCAGTTCCTGAACGACATGACCATCGCGGGGCGCTTCACGCAAGCGGTGGTGGCCGAGGGCGGCTACCAGTCGGTGCTGGGTTTCTTTACCTACACAGGCGGCGCCGACTCGATCGCGCCGCGCCTGCGCGAGCAGCTAAAGGGCGTGCGCGACAAGCATCCTGACCGGCTCTACCTGCTGTCGGTGCTGGCCTCGCCCGAGCGTGTGCGCGAGTACGAGGCCGACGGCTTCACCGTATTCGAGGATCCCACCCGCGCGGTGGTGGCCATCGAAGCCATGGGCCGCTTTGGGCAAGCGTTTGAGCGGGCTCCCAGCTTGCCGCCGCCCGCGGTGCCCGCTGTGGACCTGCCGGGACGCACGCCCAGCGAGGCGCAGGCCAAGCGCGTGCTGGCGCAGGCCGGCATCGCCGTGGCCCCGGAACGCGCTTGCGCCACGGCCAGCGAGACGGTGGCGGCGGCCGAGGCGTTGGGCTATCCCGTGGTGCTCAAGATCCTGTCGCCGGACATCCAGCACAAGTCCGAGATCGGCGGCGTGCTGCTGAACATCACCGATGCCGAGGGCGTGCGTGCCGGCTTCGGCCTGTTGATTGCTCGCGGCAAGGAGGCCGTGCCGGGCGCGCGCCTCGAAGGCGTGCTGGTCGCCAAACAGCTCAGCGGCGGCGTGGAGTGCATTCTCGGCATCCAGCGCGATCCGGTCTTTGGCCCGGTGGCCATGTTCGGGCTGGGCGGCATCTTTGTGGAAGTGATGAAGGACGTGGTGCTGCACCGTTGCCCGTTCGGCGAGGACGTGGCCGAGCAGATGATCCGCTCCATCAAGGGCGCGCCGCTGCTGCTGGGCGCGCGCGGCAAGCCGCCGGTGGATATCAAGGCGCTGGCGGGCATGCTGGCGCGGCTGTCTGTGTTTGCGCACCAGGCTGGCCCGCGCCTGCAATCGGTGGACCTGAATCCGGTGTTTGCGATGCCGCAAGGACAGGGCGCCTTTGCCGTCGACGCCGTGATCGAGGTGACGGAGTTGCCCCGATGATTCGCGACGCCGAAACCCTCAACGCCCTGCTCGACAGCATCCAGCGCTTTGTGCGCGAGGAACTGGTGCCCGCCGAGCGCCTGGTGGACGAAACCGACGAGATCCCGCCGCGCATCGTGCAAGGCATGAAGGATCTCGGCCTGTGTGGCATGACCATCCCGGAGGCGTACGGCGGGCTGGGGCTCACCACCGAAGAAGAGGCGCTTGCCGCCATCGAACTGTGCCAGACCTCGCCGGCGTTCCGCTCGCTGATCGGCACCACCATCGGCATCGGCTCGCAAGGCATCCTGATGGATGGCACGGATGCGCAGAAGCAGGCATTCCTGCCGCGCCTGGCCAGCGGCGAGATCCTGGCCTCGTTCGCCCTGACCGAGCCGGAGGCCGGCTCCGAACCGCATCCCTGCGTACCACCGCGAGCGCAAACGGCGATGACTACGTGATCAACGGCACCAAGCGCTATATCACCAATGCGCCCTATGCCGGCATCTTCACGGTGATGGCGCGCACGGACGCCGCCATCCCGGGCGCGGCTGGCATCACCGCCTTTATCGTGGACGCCGGCACGCCGGGCATCAGCTTTGGCAAGCGGGACCGCAAGATGGGCCAGCGCGGCTCGCATACCTGCGATGTGATCTTCGACAACGTGCGGGTGCCGGCCAGCCGCATTATCGGCGGCGCCGGTAACACGGGGCAGGGTTTTCGCACCGCGATGAAGGTATTGGACAAGGGGCGCATCCACGTTGCCGCCGTCTGCGTGGGCGTGGCCGAGCGGATGCTGCGCGATGCCCTGCGCTATGCCACCGAGCGCCGCCAGTTCGGCCAGCCGATTGCCAGCTTCCAGCTGGTGCAGGCGATGCTGGCCGACAGCCAGGCGGAACTGTACGCCGCGCGCAGCATGCTGCTCGATACCGCGCGCAAGCGCGACGACGGCCTGAACGTCTCCAGCGAGGCGGCTTGCTGCAAGCTGTTTGCCTCCGAGATGTGCGGCCGCGTGGCCGACCGCGCGGTGCAGATCTTTGGCGGTGCCGGCTATGTGGCCGACAGCGGCATCGAGCGCTTTTACCGCGATGTGCGCCTGTTCCGCATCTTTGAAGGCACCACCCAGATCCAGCAGGTTGTCATCGCCCGCAACATGATCCGCGGCGCCGCAGCGCAGGCCTGACGCAATCACCATCGACCAGAAGATCCGCCATGCCTCTCGATCCCAAGCAACTCCTCAGCCGCCAGTTTGCGCCCGTCGAGCAGGCTTACAGCGCGCGCGACAGCATGTGCTACGCGCTGGGCATCGGCCTGGGCGCCGATCCGCTGGACGCGGGCCAGTTGCGCTACGTCTATGAGCACGCGCGCGGCGGCCTGCAGGCGCTGCCCACGCTGGTCAACGTGCTGGGCTACAGCGGCTTCTGGGCCGACCAAGCGGACACCGGCATCACCTGGCAGAAGCTGGTGCATGCCGAGCAGGCGTTCGTGCTGCACCGTCCGTTGCCGGCGCAGGGCCGGGTGGTTGGCCGGAACAAGGTCACCGCGCTATACGACAAAGGCCCGGACAAAGGCGCGTTGATGATGCAGGAGCGCCAGGTGCATGACGCGGCCACCGGTGACCTGCTGGCCACCGTCACCCAGACAACCATGCTGCGCGCCGATGGCGGCTTTGCCGCCGGCGGCGCCACGGCGGGCTCGCCGCCGCCTCCGCATGGGATGCCCGAGCGCGAGCCGGATGCCGTGTGCGATCTGGCGACGCTGCCGCAGGCTGCGTTGCTCTACCGGCTCAACGGGGACTTCAATCCCTTGCACGCCGACCCGGCGGTGGCGCAGCCGGCCGGGTTCTCACGGCCCATCCTGCATGGCCTTTGCACCATGGGCATCGCCATGCACGCCGTGCTGAAAACCGTGCTTGGCTACGACGCCGCGACGGTGCGCGGCATGCGGGTGCGCTTTACGGCCCCGGTGTTGCCCGGCGAAACGCTGCGCACGGCGATCTGGGTCGATGGCCCGGTGGTGTCGCTGCGCACCACGGCGCTGGAACGCGGTGTGGTGGTGCTCAACGCCGGGCGCGTGGACCTGGGCCAGCCGCCCGCTCCAATCTGACGCTGCTTGCGCAGTCATCCCGATACACGTATTCCGAGGAGAACCGAATGGATCTACAGATCAAGGACAAAGTCGCCATCGTCACGGGCTCGGCCCGCGGGCTGGGCGCGGCTACGGCACGCCACTTGGCGCAAGAGGGCGTTAAGGTGGTGATCACGGACATTCTGCGCGAGCAGGCCGAAGCCACGGCCGCCGCGCTGCGCGCCGACGGCTTGCAGGCGCATTGCATCGTCGCGGACATCACCAAGAGCGCCGACGTGCAGCGGCTGGTGGATGAAGCCGTCGCGTATTTTGGCGGGGTGCACATCCTGGTCAACAACGCCGGCTTTCCACGCGACAAGTACCTCGTCAAGATGACCGAGGAGGACTGGGATCTGGTGATGGAGGTCATGCTCAAGGGCGCCTTCCTGGCCACCAAGGCCGTGATGCCGCGCTTGATCGAACAGGGCTGGGGACGGGTCATCAACATCAGCTCGCGCGCGCACCTCGGCAATCCCACGCAGGCCAACTACGCGGCGGCCAAGGCCGGGCTGATCGGCATGGCCAAGGCGCTGGCGCTGGAGGAAGGGCGCTACGGCGTGACGGTCAATTGCGTGGCGCCTGGCTTCATGGAAACCGAGATGGTGCAGGCCTTGCCCACCTACGAGACCATCAAGGAGCGGGCTGTCGCCGCGCAGCCGATCAAGCGGGTTGGCCGGCCGGGCGACATCGCCGATGCAGTGGCCTTCCTGGCTTCGGAGCGCGCCAGCTTCATTACCGGCGAAGTGCTGCACGTGACCGGTGGGCGCTATGGCTGAGATCTCGGCAGGGCCGGTGCGTTGCTCCGCCAAAGACGGCATTGCCACGCTGATGCTGGACAACCCGCCGCTGAACGTGGTCTTCCGCGGCCTGACCGAGGCGCTTGACCGTGCCCTGGACGCGCTGGAACGCGATCCCGCCGTGCGCGCCGTGGTGCTGACCGGCGCCGGCACCCGTGCCTTCTGCGCGGGATCCGATATCGCCGAGTTCCGGCCGCTGATGCGGCCCGGGCAGATCGTGCCGGGCAAGCTTGCCTTGCAGCATGCGGTGTTCGGGCGGCTGGACGATTTCCCGAAGCCGACGGTGGCGGCGGTCAATGGCCTGGCGTTTGGCGGCGGCCTGGAGATCGCGGTCTGCTGCGACCTGATCGTGGCGGACGAGACGGCGCGCTTCGCGCTGCCCGAGATCAAGCTGGGCGTGTTCCCCGGCAGCGGCGGCCCGGTGCGCGTCACGCGTCGCGTGGGCGAAGGGCGTGCCAAGGAGCTGATGTTCCTGGGCGAGGCCATCGACGCCGGCACCGCGCTGGCCTGGGGCCTGGTCAATCGCGTGGCGCCGCCGGGCCAGGCGCTGCAAGCCGCATTGGCGCTGGCCACCACGCTGGCGCAGCGCCCGCCGCTGGCGCTGGCGCTGTGCAAGCAGGCCATCGACCTGAGCTTTGACACTACCGAAGACGAGGCCATGCGGCGGGCACTGCCGCTGTCGGACCGCGTCTTCAGTTCCAAGGAAGCGCAGGAAGGCGTACGTGCCTTCTTCGCCAGGGAAACCCCGCGGTTCGGCACTGACGAACTGCATCAAGAACAAAGGACGCCATCATGAAACGAGCCGCAATCGTCTCCCCGCTGCGTACGCCGATCGGCGCGTTCGGCGGCAGCCTGCGCAGCATCTCCGTGGAAGAACTCGGCGCCACCGTGGCGCGCGCCGTGGTCGAGCGCACGGGCCTGGATCCGGCCCGCATCGAGGATGTGGTGTTCGCCCATTCCTACGCCAACGGCGAAGTGCCTTGCACAGGCCGCTGGGTGGCGCTACAGGCCGGCTTTCCCATCAGCGTTGCCGGCATGCAGCTGGACCGCCGCTGCGGCAGCGGCCTGCAAGCCATCGCCACGGCTGCGATGATGGTGCAGACCGGCGCCGCCGATGTCGTGATGGCCGGCGGCGTCGAGAGCATGAGCAACGTGGAGTACTACACCACCGACATGCGCTGGGGCAAGCGCGCCGGCACCGTGAAGTTCCATGACCGCCTGGAGCGCGGGCGCGAGCGCTCGCAGCCCGAATCCCGCTTTGGCCGTATCTCCGGCATGATCGAGACCGCCGAGAACCTGGCGCGCGACTACGGCATCTCGCGCGAGGAGGCCGACGCTTTTGCGCTGCGCAGCCACCAGCGCGCCGCCGCCGCGTGGTCCAGCGGCAAGTTCGCGCAGGAGGTGGTGCCGGTCAGCGTGCCGCAACGAAAGGGCGAGGCGCTGATCGTGAGTGAGGACGAGGGCATCCGTGGCGATCTCACCATCGAGCAGCTCGCGCGGCTCAAGCCCCTGATGAAGGACGGCATCGTCACCGCGGGCAATGCTTGCCAGCAGAACGATGCCGCTGCCGCCTGCCTGATCGTGACCGAGGACAAGCTGGAAGCACTCGGCCTGGAGCCCATCGGCTACCTGCATAGCTGGGCCGTGGCCGGTTGCGAGCCGTCGCACATGGGCATCGGCCCGGTGCCGGCTGTCAAGAAGCTGTTCGGCAAGAATGGGCTGGGCTTCGACGACATGGGCCTGGTGGAGCTGAACGAAGCCTTTGCCTGCCAAGCGCTGGCCTGCGCCAAGGGCTGGGGCTGGAACGATCCGGAGCGCTTCAACGTCAACGGGTCCGGCATCTCGCTGGGCCATCCGGTGGGCGCCACCGGCGTGCGCATCATGACCTCGCTGATGCATGAGCTGGGCCGGCGCGGCGCGCGCTATGGGCTGGAAACCATGTGCATCGGCGGCGGGCAGGGCATCGCCGCCGTGTTCGAACGCGCCTGACGCCGCAGCCAATACGAACCGGACCGCCCCCATGACCTACCCCTTCCTCAACCGGCTGCGCGTGATCGAAAGCTCGGCCTTCATCGCGGCGCCGCTGGCCGGCCTCACGCTGGCGCAGTTCGGCGCAGACGTGATCCGCGTGGACATGATCGGCGGCGGCATCGATTACATGCGCATGCCGCGCATGCCGCAGGCCGACGGCAAAGGGCGCAGCCTGTACTGGACCGCGCTGAACAAGGGCAAGCGAAGCATCGCGGTTGACCTGCGCAAGCCCGAAGGGCGCGAGCTGGTGCAGGCGCTGGCGACGGCGCCAGGGCCGGATGCGGGCGTGCTGCTGACCAATATCGGCACGCCGTGGCTCGCGCACGAGGCGCTGGCCGCGCGGCGCGCGGACATGATCAGCTGCACCATCCAGGGCAACGGCGACGGCAGCACGGCGGTGGACTACACGGTTAATTGCGCCACCGGATATCCGGCTGTCACCGGCGGCGGGTCGCGTGAGAGGCCGGTCAACCATGTGCTGCCGGCGTGGGACATTGCCTGCGCGTACCAGGCCGCCTTTGCCGTGGTCGCGGCGGTGGAGCAGCGCCGGCGCACGGGCGCAGGCGCGGAGCTGAAGCTGGCGCTGTCGGACATGGCCTTCACCATGCTGTCGCATCTTGGCCTGCTGGCCGAGGCCGAATTGCTGCAGCAGGAGCGGCCGTCGATCGGCAACCACCTGTATGGTGCCTTCGGCCGCGACTTCGGCACGCTGGACGGCGGCCGCCTGATGGTGGCAGCGATCTCGGCCGGGCAATGGAAAGCGCTGGTGGAGGCTTGCGGCATTGCCGGGCAGGTGACTGCGCTGGAGCAGCGTACCGGCCTGAACCTGGGCGACGAGGCCGATCGGTTTGCCTGCCGCGAGGCCATTGCCGAGCTGGTCGCACCCTGGTTTGCCACCCGCACGCAGGCCGAGGCGGAGCGTTTTCTGGAAGCGCGCAAGGTCTGCTGGGGCCGCTACAGCACGGTCGGCGAGTTGCTGGCCGGCGATCCGCGTGTCAGCCTTGCCAATCCGGTGTTCGAGCGCATTGCGACGCCAGGGATCGGCGAACATCTTGCGGCCGGAGCGGCCGTGCGGGTTCCGTCGATCGAGCGCGAGGCAACTTTGCCGGCCGCGTTGCTGGGCACGCATACCAACCAGGTACTGCATGAAATCCTGGGGCTGGACGGCGCCGCCATAGGCCGGCTGCATGATGCCGGCGTGGTGGCGGGCCCGGAGCGCGATCCCACTGCCAGCGGCACTGCGTGACGAACGTGGTGGACTCGGCGGGTGGCAATTCGAGGGGACAGAGAACGCTTGGGGTTACCTAACCGATACCAGATAGGTATCTAACAGATACCATTTGGCTTTCCGTGGCGGCCGATCTTTCACCTATCTGCGATCGACGCGCAGCTTAATTGAGGCAGCCGATGATCGGCCATCGACCGGACGGTCCTGAAGAGGAGACCGCGCCAAAACGGGGGCGAACTACCGGACCACCGCCGAGAGGCCAATGAGGCACCTAAAATGCGCGCATGGTTTCCGTTCCTGGGCCGGCGATCACCGTCCTTCAACTTCGAATTGCTCTGAGCGCCCTGAGCCCGCCGGTTTGGCGACGCGTCCTCGTTCCTGAGCACTTGACGCTCGGACAATTGCACAATGTCATCCAGGTAGTCATGGGCTGGGCCGACGAGCATCTGCACACGTTCAGCATTCGTGGCAGGCGTTACGGCAAAGCTCATGAGGCCGTCTTGCAGTTCTCCACCGCGGCAAACGAACTGCCACTGACTGCGTTTCGTCTCCGCGAACACGAAGGCTTCGTCTATGTGTATGACTTCAACGCGTGGTGGCGCCACGAGATACGGGTGGAGCGGCGTAGGC
>NZ_JBFTNE010000159.1:0-18552 GCF_056397325.1 Cupriavidus sp. 05N39 | reverse complement strand
TGTCCATGGCGTCCATGAAGGCCGACCCCATGATGCCGAACATGTCGGTCACGCCGTTGGCGGCAAGGGTCTCGACGAAGGCTTCCGAGGGGGTCATGGCCTGCGGGCCGGCGGTGGCGGCGCCGTCGGCGGGTTGGGTCTTGAGGGATTCGGGCAAGTGTTCGCTCATGGTGTCGTGTCTCCAGTCTATCGATCTCAAAACGGAACCAAATGTTCCGAAAAGTGTTCGTGAGTCGAAATGTAGGATGTGAGCGCGAGATGGTCAATAGAAGAATTCGATAAACGGAATGCCATGTACCTAAAAACGGTAGTAAATACCCTTTAAAGTGCAGCAAGAGCAATCTGGCGGGCCGTGTGGACCCACAGTTGGTCCCCGCTGGCTCTAACCCGGCGAGGGCCGGCTTTCTACCATAGGGCTACACCGCGCTCAGGGCTTGCTTCAACAGCATCCGGTGCGCGCCGGGCTGACTCTCCGCAGAGAAGAGCGCCGCTAAAACGAGAGGACGCAAAGACGTCCCAACCAGACGGAGACATTGGCATGCTTCATGCTCATCACCTCTTCCTCCTCGAGCAGGCACCGCCCTGGTGCCAGGCTTCCCGTGCCGGCGATCTCCGCCACAGCACACCACACAGTCAATCTTGAGGAGGTTCATCATGCGTTGGATCAAGCAGCTTGCAGCAAGCGTGGTCATGGCGGCGGTCGTCGCCCCGGGCGCCTACGCGCAGACCAGGGAAGTCGTCATCGCCTACCAGGACATGGTGGTGCCGTGGCGCTACGCGCAGGACATGAAGGAAGTCGAGAAGCAGACCGGCTACAAGGTCTCGTTCCGCCAGTTCGGCGGCGGCGGCGACGTGATCCGCGCGATGGCTTCGGGCCAGATCGCGATCGGCGAAGCCGGCACCTCGCCGATTGCCTCGGCGCTGTCGCAGGGGCTGGACGTGGAGCTCTTCTGGATCCTCGACGACATCAACGCGGCCGAAGCCATGGTGGCGCGCAACGGCAGCAATATCAACAGCGTGGCCGACCTCAAGGGCAAGCGGGTGGGCGTGCCCTTTGTCTCCACCACGCACTACCACACGCTGGTAGCGCTGGAGCAGGCCAAGATCAATCCCAAGGACGTCAAGATCATGAACATGCGGCCGCCCGAAGTGGCCGCGGCCTGGGAGCGCGGCGACATCGACGCCACCTTCATCTGGGATCCGGTGCTGGCCAAGCTCAAGCAATCGGGCAAGGTGCTGGTGACCTCCGGCAAGATCGCCGCCGAAACCGGCAAGGCGACCTTCGACGGCATGATCGCCAACAAGAAGTTCGCGCGCGAGAACCCCGAGTTCATGGTCAAGTTCGTCAAGATCCTGGCCGCGGCGGATGACAAGTATCGCCAGGACAAGGCCGCATGGACCGCGGAATCGCCGATGGTGAAGGCGGTTGCCAAAGTCTCCGGCGCCAAGGCCGAAGCCGTGCCGGCCAGCATGGCGCTGTACGGATTCCCCACGCTGGAGGAGCAAGCCTCGCCCCGCTGGCTGGGCGGCGGCGCGGCCAAGGCGCTGCAATCGGCGGCGCAGTTCCTGAAGGAGCAGGGCACCATCCAGACCGTGCTGCCGGACTACGGAACGGGCGTCAATGCGGAGTGGGTAAAGCGGGCCCTTGCCACCAGGACGCCGGCCTGACTGTCTTGTGCGCCGCGGAGCGGGCGATGTCCGCTCCGTGGCCTTGAATGACCTTTTCCGGAAGTTTGCAGCTATGGCCAAACTCGAAATCGACAACCTCAGCGTTAACTACGGCGGCCGTGGCGGCGCCGAAACGCTGGCCCTGTCGCAAGTCAATCTCACTATGGAGCGCGGCGATTTCGTCGTCGCGCTGGGCGCCTCCGGGTGCGGCAAGACGACCTTGCTGTCATGCATTGCCGGCTTCATGCAACCCTCGGAAGGCGAGATCCGCCTCGACGGCAAGACTGTGCACGGTCCTGGTGCCGAGCGCGGCGTGGTGTTCCAGAAGCATGCATTGATGCCCTGGCTCAATGTGCTGGACAACGTGGCGCTGGGCCTGCGGCTGCGCGGCGTGCCGCGCGCCGAGCGCCTGCGCATCGCGCAGGAAAAGCTGGCGCTGGTCGGGCTGGAGAAGGTGGCGGCCAAGCCCGTCTACCAGCTCTCCGGCGGCATGCAGCAGCGCGTTGGCATTGCCCGCACGCTGGCCAACGACCCTGCGGTGATGCTGATGGACGAACCGCTCGGCGCGCTGGATGCGCTCACGCGTGAAACCATCCAGGCGCTGATCCTCAAGCTGTGGGCCGCGGAACAGAAAATCGTGTTCTTCATCACCCACAGCGTGGAGGAAGCATTGTTCCTGGCCACCCGCCTGATCGTGATGACGCCTTCCCCGGGACGCATCGCGCATACCTACGAGCTGCCCTTCGCGCGGCGCTTCATTGCCTGCGGCGATGCCCGCGAAGTCAAGTCCGATCCCGAGTTCATCCGGTACCGCGAAGAAATCGTCGACCTGATCCATGCCACGCCCTGAGGAGTCCGACATGACTGCTACCGCCCAACGACTCGACCCCCCTCCCGGCGCGGGCGCCATGCCCGCCAGGCCGGCCGCGCGCCGCATGAAGGCCGTCTCCGGCTACCGCCTGCCAGGCGAGGGCTCAAGCTCGCGCATCTCCACCATCACCGTGGTCTCGCTGCTGGCGCTGTGGTGGATCGCCAGCCACCTGCGCTGGCTGCCGCCACTGTTCCTGCCCACGCCGGAATCCATCATCAATGCCTTTATCGATGCCTGGAACGGCAATGTGCAAGGCGGCCTGCCGCTGACGGAGCACTTCCGCGCCAGCATGGTGCGCGTGTTCGGCGCCTTCGCGCTGGCCACGGTCACGGCCGTGCCGATCGGCGTGATGATGGGCGTGTCGCGCATCGCGCGCGGCGTGTTCGATCCGCCCATCGAGTTCTACCGGCCGCTGCCGCCGCTGGCCTACCTGCCGCTGATCGTGATCTGGTTCGGCATCGATGAAACGTCGAAGATCCTGCTGATCTTCCTGGCCTGCTTCGCGCCGCTGGCGATGTCGGCGCAGGCGGGGGTGCGCTCGGTCACCATCGAGCAGATCAATGCGGCGTACTCGATGGGGGCCAACCGGTGGCAGGTGATCCGCCATGTGGTGATTCCCGCGGCGCTGCCCGACATCCTGACCGGGATGCRCATCGCCATCGGCTTCGGCTGGACCACGCTGGTTGCCGCCGAGATGGTGGCCGCCACGTCGGGCCTTGGCCAGATGGTGCTCAACGCGTCGAACTTCCTGCGCACGGATGTGGTGATCATGGGCATCGGGCTGATCGGCCTGATTGCCTATACCTTCGACCTGCTGATGCGCAAGACGGAGAAGTGGCTGGTGCCCTGGAAGGGAAGGATGTAAAGCCAGAGCCTGTGCCGTGCCGGGCGCCGCTATCCGCGCCGCCCGTTTCCCCGTCTAGAACGTAGCGGCCAGCTCCCTGGCCGTTTCCTGCAAGCGCGGCACGAACTCCAGCGAGCGCGACAGCGGCGAGCGTGCCGTGGGCGCATGCACCGCCAGGGCCGCCACCACCTGCCCGCGCTCATCGCGCACCGGCACCGCCACGCAGGAAATCCCCGCCACGAATTCCTCGTTGTCCACGCCAAGCTGCTTGTGGGCGCTGCGGTCCAGCTCGGCTTCGAGCAGTTCCACGTCGGTGACGGTATTGGGCGTAAAGCGCTCCAGCGGCAACTGCCGCACCAGCGCGGCGCGCTGCTCGCGCGGCAGCAGCGACAGCAGCAGCTTGCCGCTGGCAGAGCAGTGCAGCGGCACGCGCGATCCGGGTTTCAGGTCCAGCCGCAGCGGCCACGGGGCTTCCATGCGGTCCAGGTACAGCACCGAGGTTTCGTGCAGCATAGTCAGGTTGACCGTTTCGCCGATATCGGCCACCAGCCGTGCCAGGATGGCATGGCGCAACTGGCGTGTGCCCGAATGCGTGACGATGGCCACGCCCAGCCGCGAGAGGCGCGGCCCCACCGCGTAGGCGTTGCGCGCACCGGGCTCGCGGATCACCAGCCCGCCCGCTTCCAGCGCGCCAAGCATGCGGTGCAGGGAAGCCTTGGGCGCTTCGAAACCCTGCATGATTTCCGCCAGCGACAAGGGCCGGTCCGCCGCCACCAGGAATTCCAGCAGCGCGAAGGCGCGCAGCGTGGGGGTGTCGCGGTCCGCAGCGGCATCGGCTGCGGCGTTCGGGACCGGCGGCGTGGCGGCCGGTTCTTCCAGCCGCAAGGGCGCCGCCGCGCGCGCGCCTTTGGCGGATTTTTCCTTGGGTGCCTCGGGAGGCGCTTTTCTTTGTGCTGCTGCTGTTGCCGATTTCAATTCGGACTCCGTTCCGGAAAACGAGACAGATTGATTGTATTCCACTTCAGACCTTCGCTTGTGGGCAGCATCAGCCAGCGCGTCTGCCGCCCCTTGTCGGGAGCGGGCAAGGGCCTAGCGTTCGTCGCAAAGTACTTTTGCCATGCCGCGCGCCGCCTCGCGCAACGTCGGCACCGCTCGCACCAGCGCCTCCAGCGATACCCGGGCCGTGGGCGCGTGACAGGCGATAGCCGCTATCACGGGGCCATCCGGGGCGGCGGCGTCAGCCGTGCCGCCGCCGGCGCGCACGGGTACCGCCACCGCCGTCATGCCGCGGACGAACTCTTCGTTATCCACGCCGATACCCTGGGCGCCGAGGCGGTCCAGTTCAGTGTCGAGCGCGCCGATGTCGGTCAGGGTGCGCGGCGTATAGCCGCGGATTTCCAGGCGCCGCAACGTCTGCTGCCGCTCCGCGCGCGACATGGCCGCCAGGAACAGCTTGCCGCTCGCCGTGCAGTGAAGGGGCACGCGGATGCCCGGCGAGAGTTGCAGGCGCAGGGGCTCATCCGTCTCCACCCGTTCCACATAGAGCACATGGTCGCCGTCCATCGTGGTCAGGTTGCAGGTCTCGCCAAGGCTGGCAACCAGCCGGCCAAGAATGGCGCGGCATTCGCGCAGCATTGGTGGCCCTTTTAGTGTCTGCATCGCAATCGCGGCTGCCCTGGGGCCGGGCATGAAGCCGCGCTCCGCGGGCATCTGCACGACAAAGCCGGCGCTTTCCATGGCGCGCAGCAGGCGCATCAGCGTGGTCTTGGGCATGCGCTGGCGCTGCGCCAGTTGCGCCAGGGTCTGCGGATGCTGGGCGCGCGCGAGGCATTCCAGCACCGTCAGCGCCCGCAGGGTGCGGTCCTCGTCGTCGGCGGCTGGCTTCGTGCTCTCTGCTGCGCTGCGATTCTGAAACGGAAATTGCACATTCTGTTTCATATTCTGTGTCTCCTCACAATTTGCCTTCTTATTCTGGGTTCTCGTTCATAAGATCGGAACAATTCGTTTCAGTATAAGTGGCGCCGCCAACGGCAGCAAAGGGCATGACTGGCCCTGGCGGCAGATAACAAGGAGACAGCGACGATGTCGCAAACCGTTGATTACATCGTGGTAGGAGCCGGTTCGGCCGGTTGCGTACTGGCCAATCGCCTGAGCGAAAACGGCCGGCATGCGGTCTGCCTGCTGGAGGCCGGTCCTCCCGACCGCTATCCGTGGATTCACATCCCCATCGGCTACGGCAAGACCATGTTCCACAAGACGGTCAACTGGGGCTTCTATACCGACCCTGATCCCAATATGCTCGACCGCCGCATCTACTGGCCACGCGGGCGCACCCTGGGCGGATGCAGCGCCATCAATGGCCTGATCTACGTGCGCGGCCAGCGGCAGGACTACGATCACTGGGCCGCGCTGGGCAATCCCGGGTGGGGCTGGGATGAATGYCTGCCGTACTTCCGCAAGCTGGAGAACAACGACCTCGGCGAAGGGCCCACCCACGGCACGGCCGGGCCGCTCAATGCCACTTCCATCGACAGCCGCCATCCGCTGGTGGATGCCTTCATCGAGGCAGGCCAGCGGCTGGGCGTGCCTTACCGCGAGGACTTCAACACCGGCGAGCAGGAAGGCGCCGGCTACTATCAGCTGACCACGCGCAAGGGCTGGCGCTGTTCCACGGCGGTCGCCTACCTGCGCCCGGCGCGGGGGCGGCCGAACCTGCGCATCGAGACCGACGCGCATGCCACCGCGATCCTGTTCGAGGGGCGGCGCGCCATCGGCGTGCGCTACATGCAAGGCGGCAGGTCATGCACCGTGCTGGCGCGGCGCGAGGTGCTGCTCTGCGCCGGCGCGCTGCAATCGCCGCAGTTGCTGCAACTGTCGGGCATCGGCCCCGCGCCGCTGCTGCAATCGCTGGGGGTGCAGGTGGTGCACGCCTTGCCTGGTGTCGGGGAAAACCTGCAGGACCACCTCCAGGTCCGGCTTATCTACGAAGTCTCCAAGCCGATCACCACCAACGACCAGTTGCGCACCTTGTCCGGCAAGGCGCGCATGGGGCTGGAATGGCTGCTGTTCCGCAAGGGGCCGCTGGCGATCGGCATCAACCAGGGCGCCATGTTCTGCCGTGCCCTGCCGGACGAAAGCGCTACGCCGGACACGCAGTTCCATTTCTCCACGTTGTCCGCGGATATGGCGGGCGGCAATGTCCACCCGTTCTCCGGCTGCACGTATTCGGTTTGCCAGCTGCGGCCGGAATCGCGGGGATCGGTGCGCATCAAGTCGACCGATCCCTTCGAGCCGCCGTCCATGCAGCCGAACTATCTCTCGACCGAACTGGACCAGCGCAGCGCGGTGGCGGCGGTGAAGTTCGCGCGCAGCGTGGCCCAGGCCGAACCCATGCGCGGGCTGATGAAGCGCGAGTTCCGGCCCGGCGATGCGGTGCGCTCGGACGACGAGATCCTGCATTTTTGCCGCCAGTACGGCGCCACCATCTTCCATCCGTCCGGCACGGCCCGCATGGGGCCCGCCCGCGACGCGCTGGCGGTGGTCGATGCCCGCCTGCGCGTGCATGGCGTGGCGGGCCTGCGCGTGGTGGATTGCTCGATCATGCCGGCGCTGGTGTCGGGTAACACCAATGTCCCGGTGGTGATGGTGGCCGAACGCGCCGCCGATTTCATCCTGGAAGACGCGCGGCGGGAGGTACCGGTCGGCGCGGCGGCATGATGCCCCGGTAAAGGAGGAAGGTCCCGCTGTTTTTCTGCAAGCCCCGGCGCTCAACAATCACATCATTCCAGCGGGCGCCGCTTACCTGTGTGAGGAGACAAAGATGGCAAGCCCCAATGAAAAGGCGATTCGCAAGGTCGTGATGGCGTCGGTGATCGGCGCCACCATCGAGTGGTATGACTTTTTCCTCTACGGCGTGGTCGCCGGCATTGTGTTCAACAAGCTGTACTTCCCGGCCGGCGATCCGCTGGTGGCAACCATGCTGGCGTACACAACCTTTGCGGGGTCGGGGGGGTTTTTGGGGGGGGGCGGTGCTGATGGCCTATGAATACGCGCCGGCGCACCGCAAGGGCTTCTACGCCTCCCTGCCGCAGATCGGCCTGGCGATCGGCTTGTGCCTGGCATCGGGCGTGGTCGCCTTGCTCTCGCTGCTGCTGACGGACGCCCAGTTCCTCGCCTGGGGCTGGCGTGTTGCCTTTATCGTGTCGGCGGCGATGGTCTTCGTCGGCATGTATATCCGCCTGAACGTCAAGGAAACGCCGGAGTTCGCCGCGGTCAAGCGACAGAACGCCGAGACGCAGATTCCTTTCGTCGACATGATGCGGCGTTATCCGGGCAATATCCTCAAGGGCATGGGCGCACGGTATATCGACGGCGTGTTCTTCAATATCTTCGGCGTATTCTCGATCACCTACCTGACCCAGACCATCCACATCTCGCGTACCCAGGCCCTGGTCGGCGTGATGGCGTCCGCGGTGGTGATGTGTTTCTTCATCCCGTTCTTCGGCGGCCTGTCGGATCGCATCGGGCGCACGCGTGTCTACTTCTGGGGCTCGCTGATCACCGCTTTCTCCTCGTTCCCGGCCTTCTGGCTGATGCTCAACGGCGGGCAGAACGTGATGCTGCTCTGGCTGGCCATCGTGGTGCCCTTCGGTATCTTCTACGCGGCCGTGTACGGGCCGGAGGCCGCACTGTTCTGCGAGCTGTTCGACGCCAGGGTGCGCTATACCGGCATCTCCTTCGTGTACCAGTTCTCGGGCATCTTTGCCTCCGGCATCACGCCCATCGTTGCCACCGCCTTGCTCAAGAGCGGCGGCGGAGCGCCGTGGCAGATCTGCGCCTATGCGGTCTTCGCCGGTGTGGTGTCGGCCCTGTGCGCCGCGTTGATCGGGAGGCAGATGCGCCGGGTGTCCGCGATCAGCGCGCCAACTGCAGCGTGACGATGCCCGCCACCACCAGCGCCGTCGCTACCAGGCGGCGCTTGTCGAACGGCTCGCGTAGCAGGAAATGCCCGAGCAGCGCTGCAAAGATCACGCTGGATTCGCGCAGCGCCGCCAGCTTGGTCACTGGCGCCATCGTCATGGCCCAGAGCATCAGCGCGTAGGAACCCACGCGGTTGATGCCGCCGATCCAGGCGCGTTTCCACTCCTGGCGGAACAGGGTCAGCAGCGTTCGCCCGCGCTGGCTGAAGGCAAAGCCGGGCATGAAGATATGCGACAGCAACTGCAGCCAGGCGATATAGGAGAAGACGTCTCCATATCGCTTGACCGCGGTACCGTCGATCACGGTGCCGCCGGCCAGGCAGGCGCCCGCCAGCAGGGCGAAGGCCATCAGGTCGGGGGACTGGCTGCGCCAGCGTACCAGGCTGACCAGGCCGATGCAGATCAGGGCGATGCCGGCATAGCCGCCGGGGCCGAGCCGCTCGGCGCCGGTCAGCAGGAGGATCATGGCGACCATCAACGGGGCGGAGCCGCGCATCAGGGGGTAGGCCTGGCTGAAGTCGCCGCGGTTATAGGCGGCTACCAGCGATAGTTTGTAGCCGACTTCTAGTGTGACGGTGGCGAGGAGGAAGGGCCAAACCTGGGGGGCGGGTAGCGGTACCAGGAATACCATTGGCAATGCCACGAGGAAGCAGAAGCTGTCGATCAGCGCCATCGACGATAGGCGGTCGCCGCCGATCTTGACGATGGCGTTCCAGGAGGCGTGCATGATCGCGGAGAGCATGACGGCTAGGAAGGGGGTGGCGGGGGAGTCGGGGGGGAGGGGCATTTGGGGGGGGGCTTGGGGGCTTGATGCAACCGCTTAACGTCAAAAGCCTAAAGTCAAAGGCAGTTTCACCACCCCTGTGGGGCGGCGACCTACTTTCTTGTCTTGCCAAGAAAGTAGGCAAAGAAGGCGCCCCATACGGCCTGGTACACCTTGACGGCTCGCTTCGCATCGCGCTGGGGTGTGGCCCGCCCTTGAAGGCGCAGCACACGGCTACACCGAATCGTTGTTCTGGTGGCACCGCTGTTGTTTGATGTCCCTGGACATCAAGCGTTGGGGCTTTCGTCCGGTACCCGCTTCTGCCGGCGAGCCGCCGTTTGCCATCCACTGGTTCACTCCCCTCTCCCGCTTGCGGGAGAGGGGGCGGGCGTTTGCCCGGACGACGGCTCTGCAAATGCCTCAAGCCGCCCGCGCCAGCGGTGCCTTCATCTCGATGCCCATTTCGCGGAGCGTTTCGTCGATTGCGCTCACCACGTTGCGCATCTCGTTGGCGTCGATGGCGCCGATGCAGCCCACGCGGAATGTCTCGACCTGTGTCAGCTTGCCGGGGTAGAGGATGTAGCCGCGTTCGCGTACCTTGGCGTAGAAGGTCTTGAAGTCATAGCGCGCATCGGACGGTGCATGGAACGTTACGATGATTGGCGCTTGCACCGTGGGCGAGAGGAAGGGGCGGAAGCCCAGTTCCGCCATGCCGCTCACCAGCGTTTCATAGTTGGCTTGATAACGCGCACCGCGTACAGGCTGCCCGCCTTCTTCCAGGAACTGGTCGAGCGCGGCACGGAAGGCCGCTACCACGTGCGTGGGCGGCGTGAAGCGCCACTGGGTGGTCTTCTGCATATAGGTGTACTGGTCGTACAGGTCCAGCACCAGCGAATGGCTGTTGCCCTGGCTGGCTTCCAGCACGGTCTTCTTCACCAGCACGAAGCCCATGCCCGGTACGCCTTCGATGCACTTGCCCGTGGCCGCCACCAGCGCGTCGAACGGCATGGTGCGCGCGTCGATGTCCAGCGCGCCGAAGGAGCTCATGGCATCCACGATCAGGCCCTTGCCCAGGCGCGCGCATAGCGCGGCGATCTCGGGCAGGGGGTTGAGCACGCCGGCGCCGGTTTCGCAATGGACCTGCGCCACATGGGTGATCGACGGATCGCGGGCGAGCGCGGCTTCGATCAGCGCGGCGGTCGCCGGCTGGTCTTCGGGGATCGGCAGTTCCACGCTGGCGCGGCCCAGTACCTTGCAGATCTTGAGGATGCGCTGGCAATAGGCGCCGTTCTGCGGCACCAGCACCTTGCCGTCGCGCGGCACGACATTGGCGATGGCGGCTTCCACCGAGAAGGTGCCGCTGCCCTGCATGGGCACGCAGACGTGGCTGCCCTGTCCGTGCACGATGGCGATGAGGTCGTCGCACAGGCTGCGGGTGATGGCGTTGAAGCTGGTGTCCCAGGATCCCCAGTCGCGCAGCATGGCTTGCTTGGTGGCGAGCGAGGTGGTGAGGGGGCCGGGGGTTAGCAGGATGGGGTCGTTGCCGCGGATCATGGTTGTGCTCCAGGGATGGATTCAGGGATTGGGATCGTTGGAGTGATGGCTTCCGTGCCTCGTGGGCATGGAATGCCGTTGGGTTGCGTCAGTCGTTGCGGCCGGATTGCCGCCAGGCCTGCGTCTTCGCATCGAGCACGCGCTGCAGCAGGTAGTACAGCAGGCAGGCGAAGGCGGAGGTCAGCACCACCAGCGTGGCCATGGCGGCAGCGGGACCGATGTCGCCGCTTTCGTCGAGATTGACGATCTCCACTGAGGCTAGCTTGGTATCCGCGCCATACAGGAAGACAACCGCCGATACGGTGGTCATGGCGTTGATGAACAGGTAGCGCGAGATGTCCAGGATGGCGGGCAGGCAGGCCGGCACCGTGACCTTGAGGAAGGTGGTGTAGAAGGGCACCTTGAGCGAGGCGGAAACGGCTTCGAACTCGCTGTCGAGCTGCTTGAGCGCCGTTACCGCGGTCAGGTGGCAGGAGGCGTAGTAGTGCACGATGGTCACCAGCACCAGGATGCCCAGCGTCTGGTACATGACGTTGAGCGGGTTGGCCGCCGGCACGAAGAAGAAGATGTAGCCCAGTCCGAGCACCAGCCCCGGCACGCCCATCGGCAGCACCGCCATCAGCCGCACGAAGCCGCGCAGCCAGTCCAGCCCGCGTGTCTTCTCCAGCAGGTAGGCTGTGCTGAAGATGAAGACGGGTCCCGGCAGCGCGCAGGCGATCGCCAGGCGCAGGCTGTTGAAGTACGAGTCCACCACGCCGCCTTCCACCAGGCCAACCCGGTAGTGATCGAGCGAGAGCGAGAAGTCATAGGGCCACAGCTTGACGAACGATGCATAGATCGCCATGCCCATCACCGCCACCATCAGCGCTGCCATGACCCAGCAGAATGCGGCCATGGAGAGATCGAAGCGCCGGCTGCGGCGCGGCACGTACGRCACGGAGCGGGCGGTCATCAGCGCCATCTGGCGGCGCTGCGCGCGCGCGTCGATGTAATAGGTGACGGCCACTGGCACCAGCAGCATCAGCGATACCACCGCCCCCTGCGAGAAATCCTGCATGCCGATCACCAGCTTGTAGATATCGGTGGCCAGCATATGGAAGTTGCCGCCGATCACCTTGGGAATGCCGAAGTCGGAGATCGCATAGGTGAACACCACCATGGCCGCGCTGACCAGCCCGTAGCGCGCGCCGGGCACCGTGATGGTGAGGAATTTCCGCAACGTGGAGGTGCCGAGCGCGTCGGCCGCTTCGTACAGGCGCGCGTCCGTCAGCGACAGCGCGGTGATCAGGATCATCAGCGCATGCGGGAAGGTGGCGAACACCATCGACGCGACGATGCCCAGCGGGCCGTAGATCTGCGTCTCGCCCATGTACGGCTTGAGCAGGCCCTGGTTGCCGAACCAGAAGATAAAGGAGATCGCCGCCAGCAACGAGGGCGCCAGCAGGGGGATCATCGCCAGGTTGCGCAGCATGCCCTTGCAGGCGATGCGGCTGCGCGTGAGCGCGTAGGCGAAGGCGAAGGCCAGCGGCACGGTCAGCGCGGTGGCCAGCGCCGATACCCACACGCTGTTCCACACCGAGCGCAGCAGCGCGGGAGACTCCAGGTAGGCGCGGAAGTGCGCGAGGCCGGCGAGGCTGCCGGCGCGGTTCTGCACGCTCTTGGCCAGGATCATCACGATGGGCGCCAGCACGAAGCACAGCAGGGCCAGCGCGGCCACACCCAGCAGGGCGAGCGCCAGGCGGTCGGTCCAGTGCGCGCGCACGCGGGTGGCGGCGGGGGTGGCTTCAGCCACCGGGGCGGTGGATAGGCTGAGGCTCATGCTTGGCGGAAGATGCGGATGCGGTCGGCGGGAATGGCCAGGCGCAGCAAATCGCCGGCGCTGGGGCGCAAGTCGTGCAGGTCGTTCAGCGAAAGATCCGCGTAGAGCGTGGCGCAGTGGCCGCCCGTGTCCGGCAACCTGAGCGTGAGGCGGGAAAACGCGCCCAGGAACTCGATCTTGTCGACGGTAGCGTCCAGCACGTTGCCGCCGTGCTGCTCGATGCCGCGCACGCAGACATCCTCTGGCCGGAAGAACACCTGCACGGATTCATCCGTGCAACAGCCGGGCGGCGTCGCGCAGCGCATGCGCGTGCCGCCAAAGTGCAGTTCGCCGTCGCCGCCCACGCGCGCCGCCAGCATATTGGTGCGGCCGACAAAATCGGCTGCGAACGGCGTGGAAGGGCGCTGGTAGATCTGCGCGGGCGTGCCGATCTGCTCGATGGCGCCCTGGTTCATCACCACGATGCGGTCGGCCATCGACAGTGCTTCTTCCTGGTCGTGCGTGACCAGGATGGTGGTGATGTTCAGCCGCTGCTGCAGCGCGCGGATCTCTCCGCGCAGCCGCCCGCGCACGCGTGCGTCCAGCGCGGAGAGCGGCTCGTCCAGCAGCAGCAGGCCGGGCGAGGTAGCCAGCGCGCGGGCGATGGCCACGCGCTGCTGCTGCCCGCCGGAAAGCTGGGCCGGGTACTGCCCGCCGCGCTCGGGCAGGCCGACCATGGTCAGCAGTTCCGCCACGCGCTCCTGCCGCTGCGCGCGCGGCATGCGGCGGTTGACCAGGCCATAGGCCACGTTGTCCGCCACGGTGAGATTGGGGAACAGCGCGTAGGACTGGAACACGATGCCGTAGTCGCGTTCCATTGGCGGCAGGGTGGAGATGTCGCGGCCGGCCTGGATGATGGTGCCGGCGCTTTGCGATTCCAGTCCGGCGATGATGCGCAGCAAGGTGGTCTTGCCGCAGCCGGAGGGCCCGAGGAAACACAGCAGTTCGCCCTGGCGTACCTCCAGGTCGATATGTTGCAGGGCGGTAAAGCCGCCGAAGCGCTTCTGGATGCCTTGCAGGCTGAGGTAGCTATCGAGCCTGGCGGTCATGTTTTGCATGGTGTGTCGCCTCTTGTGGGGGTGAGGGCTGGCTTGGCTCGCTGCCGCGCACGGGCATGGCGTCGTGCCCGTGCGCGCTGGCGGCCATATTGTTTGCCTTATTGTTTGCCTTATTGCTTTTCCGACTTGCCGCTATAGCGCTTCTGCCATTCGTTGAGCACGCGCTCGCGGTTCTTGGCGATATAGCTGAAGTCGTTCTTGACCAGCATCTTTTCGTAGTTCACAGGGATGCTCTCCACCTTCTTGGCGATGCCGGGATAGGCCACGATGGCCCAGTCGCGGGCGAACAGTTCATTGGCTTCCTTGCTGGCCAGCCAGTCCAGGTAACGCTGCGCGGCCTCCAGCTTCTTGGTGCCCTTGACGATGCCGGCGGCCTCGATGTCGTAACCCAGCCCCTCGGTCGGGAAGATCATGTCGATGGGCGCGCCCGAGGCCTTGGTCTTGTGCGCGCGCAGCTCGAACGAGATGCCGATCGGGAACTCGCCGGCGCCGGCCTGCTTGCACGGCTTGGAGCCGGAGTGCGTGTACTGGGCGATGTTTTCGTGTAACGCGTCCATGTACTTCCAGCCTTCCTGCTCGCCGAACAGTTGCAGCCACGCGGTCACGTCGAGAAAACCGGTGCCGGACGACGCCGGGTTGGGCATCACGATCATGCCCTTGTAGACAGGCTTGGTCAGGTCGCGCCAGGTTTCCGGCTTGGGCAGGTTGCGCTTCTTGGCCTCCACGGTGTTGAAGCAGATGGTGGCGCCCCATACGTCCAGTCCGACCCAGTTAGGTGGCGTGGCCTTGTCGCTGTAGTCGCGGGTGAGACGGTCGAAGCCCTTTGGCGAGTAAGGCGTCAGCATGTTTTCCTGTTTAAGCAGTTCCAGGCTGGATGCGGCCAGCCCGGCGATCACGTCGGCCTGCGGATTGGCTTTTTCCGCGAGCGCCTTGGCGGTGATCACGCCGGTGGAATCCCGCACGTACTTCAGTTCGATGTCCGGGGCGACCTCGGCGAAGCCCTCGGCGTAGGGCTTCAGCGTCTCGATCTCCCACGCCGTATAGACGGTGAGGGTGGTCTTCTGCGCCATCGCGGTACTGGCGCAACACAGGGCGAGGGCGCCGGCGGCCAGGTGCGGAACGAACTTGAACGTCGCTTTCATGTGGGGCTCCTTGTGGCATTTTAGGTTGTATTGTGTGTCAATTTGGTGAATTTGTTGCAGCGCTTTGGGGCATGTTGCACCACCATCGCATCACCACATATCACCGTTAAACCCTTGTTTTACAACGCTTGCAAGACGTGTGCCCGGACTTTCACGGGATGCTGGGCGGCGTTTCGTGCTCTTCATCGGTACCTGGTTTGTTGACAATATACAAACTGCTTGCTTTAATGACAACCAGGAATTTCGATGGTCCCGAATCAGGAGTCTTCATGTCACGGCCAGCCGCTCAGTCGAGCGATATTGCGATCCTGCAGAGCCAGTCGCTGACCACCCTGGTGCAGCGCGAGCTTGAAATGCGCATCGTGTCCGGCGGTCTGCTACCMGGCGCCAGGCTCAATGAAATCGAACTCGCGGGCGAGTTCAATGTGTCGCGCGGCCCGCTGCGCGAAGCCTTCCGGGCGCTGGAGCAGGCCGGCCTGCTGCGCACCGAGAAAAACCGCGGCGTGTTCGTGCGCGCCATCTCCCTGGAAGAAGCCGACGAAATCTATGCGCTGCGCGCGGTGCTGGACGAATACGTGGGCCGCCTGCTCGCCGCCAACATCACGGCCGAAGGCGTGCGCGAGCTGCGCGCGCTGATCGAGGCCATGGGCGCGGCCAGCACCGCGCGCGATCTCGACGAATACACCCGCCTCAACCTCGCCCTGCACGACCGCATGGTGGAGCTCGCCGGCAACCGCAAGCTGGTGGATACCTATCGGCGCCTGGTCAAGGAACTCACCCTGTACCGGCGCGAGGCGCTGTCCGCCGACAGCAACGCCATTCCCACCTCGACCCGCGAGCACCGCGAGATCGTGTCCGCCATTGCCGGGCGCGACGTGGAGCTGGCCGGCAGGCTGATGCGCGAGCACGTGGAACGTGGCCGCGCCCGCATGCATGCCGCCGTCGATGGCGGCGCCGCTACCCATACGCCCTGAAGCTTTTCCTCTCCCGCACAGGAACCCCCGATATGTCGAACCCGAATCTTTCCAGCGTCGCCGCACCGAGCATCACTGTCAATCAGCGCACCTACCAATGGATGAAACAGCCCGTGGTGGTGGTCTGCGTGGACGGTTGTGAGTTCGATTACCTGGAAGCGGCCGCCGCCAGCGGCAGCGCGCCCTACCTGAAACGCCTGCTGGCCGAAGGCGCCAGCTTCCGCGGGGCGTGCGTGGTGCCCACCTTCACCAACCCCAACAATCTCTCCATCGTGTGCGGGGCGCCGCCGGCGGTGCACGGCATCTGTGGCAACTACTTCTTCGACCGCAGCGCCAACGGCGGGCGCGGCGAGGAAGTCATGATGAACGACCCCAAGTACCTGCGCGCCGGTACCATCCTGGCCGCCTTTGCCGACGCCGGCGCCAGCGTGGCGGTGGTGACCGCCAAGGACAAGCTGCGCCGCCTGCTCGGCTACGGCATGCGCGGCATCTGCTTTTCCTCGGAGAAGGCCGACCAGGCCACGGTGGAGGAGAACGGTATCGACAACGTGCTGGAACTGGTCGGCATGCCGGTGCCGGACGTGTACAGCGCGGCGTTGTCCGAGTTTGTCTTTGCGGCAGGCGTGCGGCTGATGGAAACGCGGCGGCCGGACCTGATGTACCTGTCCACCACCGACTACATCCAGCACAAGTTCGCCCCTGGCTCGGACGGCGCCAACGCCTTCTACGCCATGATGGACAAATACCTGGCGCAGCTCGACGCGCTCGGCTGCGTGGTGGCGCTGACCGCCGACCACGGCATGAACGCAAAGCACGACGACGCCACCAAGGCCCCCAACGTGATCTACCTGCAGGACCAGCTCGATGCGTGGCTGGGCCGCGGCGTGGAGGCGGGCGGCGCGCGCGTGATCCTGCCGATCACCGATCCCTACGTGGTGCACCACGGCGCGCTGGGCTCGTATGCCACTGTCTATCTGCCGGAGGATGCCGACCGCGCCGCGCTCAAGGAACGGCTGGCGGCGCTGCCGGGCATCGAAAGCGTGCTCGATAACGCCGAGGCCTGCGCGCGCTTCGAACTGCCGCCGGACCGGGTGGGCGATCTCGTGATCGTCAGCGGCAAGCATGTGGTACTGGGCACCAGCCAGAGCCGGCACGACCTGTCCGGCCTGGACGCGCCGCTGCGCTCGCATGGCGGCGTGTCGGAGCAGACCGTGCCGCTGGTGTTCAACCGCGCCACGGCGGGCATTCCCGGCAAGGCGCAGCTACGCAACTTCGACATCTTCGATGTCGCGCTCAATCACCTGCACTGAGCGCAGCCCCAATCCGCCCGAATCCTTGACGCGAGAACCGACATGAATGCCCCCCAGTTTTCCGCCGGCCAGGTCAGCCCGCATTTCCGCGCCGAAGCGCTGCGCATCGACGGCAAGAAGATGACGCGCGAGCGCGTGATCGAAGTCTGCAGCCCCTACGATGGCTCGCTGGTCGGCACCGTGCCGATGGCCAGCGTGGAAGACGTGCGGCATGCCTTTGCCGTGGCGCGCGCGTACCGCTCCACGCTGACCCGCTTCGAACGCGCCGCCATCCTCAACCGCGCCGCCGCGCTGCTGCGCGAGCGGGTGGAGGAAGCGTCGGACCTGATCACGCTCGAATCCGGGTTGTGCAAGAAGGACTCGCTCTACGAGATCGGCCGGGTGGCCGACGTGCTTGGCTTTGCCGCCAACGAAACCCTGCGCGACGACGGCCAGCTGTTCTCCTGCGACCTGACCCCGCACGGCAAGAAGCGCCGCGTGATGACCCAGCGCTCGCCGTTCCTCGGCGTGATCTGCGCCATCACGCCGTTCAACCATCCGATGAACCAGGTCGCGCACAAGGTGGCGCCGTCCATCGCCACCAACAACCGCATGGTGCTCAAGCCGTCGGAAAAGGTGCCGCTGTCGGCCTACTACCTGGCCGACATACTGTATGAAGCCGGCCTGCCGCCGCAGATGCTGCAGGTGGTGACGGGCGACCCGCGCGAAATCGCCGACGAGCTGATCACCCATCCCTCGGTGGACCTGGTCACCTTCACCGGAGGCGTCGGCATCGGAAAGTACATCGCCAACAAGGCTGGCTACAAGCGCGTGGTGCTGGAACTGGGCGGGAACGATCCGCTGATCGTGATGGACGACGCCGACCTGGAACGCGCCGCGGACCTGGCGGTGCAGGGCTCGTACAAGAATTCCGGGCAGCGGTGCACTGCGGTCAAGCGCATGCTGGTGCACCAGGCTGTGGCCGACCGCTTCACCGAGATGGTGGTGGAAAAGACCCGTGCCTGGAAATATGGGGACCCGATGGATCGTACCGTGGACATGGGCACCGTGATCGACGCCGAGGCTGCCGCGCTGTTCGAGTCCCGCGTGAAGGAGGCGGTGGCGCAGGGGGCGCGGCTGGTGCTGGGCAATCTTCGCGACGGCGCGCGCTATTCGCCTACGGTGATCGATCGTGTCGATCCGGCCATGACGGTGGTGCGCGAGGAAACCTTTGGGCCGGTCTCGCCCATTATTACCTTCCGGGATATCGATGACGCCATCCGTATTTCCAACGGCACCGCGTTTGGTTTGTCCTCGGGGGTATGCACCAACCGGATGGACGACTTTGCCCGCTTTGCGGATGAGTTGCAGGTGGGTACGGTCAACCTGTGGGAAGTGCCTGGTTATCGTATCGAACTTACGCCGTTTGGGGGGATCAAGGATTCGGGGCTTGGCTATAAGGAGGGTGTGCAGGAGGCGATTAAGAGTTTTACTAATTTGAAGTCGATTACGATGCCTTGGGGAATTTGAAGTCGATTACGATGCCTTGGGG